>NZ_MWQY01000017.1 GCF_002087085.1 Marispirochaeta aestuarii
GTCTGATACTGATTTAATGCAGGGTCCTCGCTGGTTTGTGAGAAATGCGGGCTAACCAGCACTATATCACCCATTTCGCTCGCATTAGCTTCATTTCAACTGTTCAGTTCTTGGAACCAGTAGCACAGACCATGACAATAGCCACGTGTGCTCCAATTGCTGGTTATATGCAAATTTACTTTCTTTCAACTAAATACAAATACTCTTTTATGTGTATCGTTCTATTTCTTAGATTCCTGCTACCACGGAATGTATTGTATTTCGTCTCAATCACATCCACTTTGCCAAATTTTTTTAACATGTGAACCATGTCCTTCTTGCTAATAAAACCTTCAGAGTTGAAAGACACAATTAAGTATTTGGCCTTAATTTTTTCCAATAAATTATTGAACGTTTCTGTGGCATATGCTCTTTTGTTATATAATGATCTTTTCCAATCAGTTGGTATACCAGATACTTTGCTAATATCATTTGGTTTAATATAATCAACAATAAGATTAAGCATAAAATAATTTGAACCATATGGGTGTTGATTATATGGAGGATCTAAATAGGCAATATCGACTTCTTCCAAGCAATCAGAAATTATATTTGAGTCACCACAATGTATTTGATATTCACATTCATAGTTGCTAAAAACTGGGAATGGTAAATGAATATCGCCTAATATTCTAAGAAGAGCGTCAGATCCATTTCCTCCAAATTGTCCGACGCCTGTTTTAGAATTTTTGTAGAACCCTTTAAATACACCAGAAGTATTCGCATGAATAGAGGCTTCAGATAACAATGGCGCTAAGAAATATGGTCTATATTTTTTCGGAACACTTTCAATATAGTGTCTTGCAGTATCTATATACTTTGCATTTCTATTAGTATAAAACACCCTTTCACCATTCTTAACATTTTCATCATCTTTAGGAGCATAAAGTTCTGAAATAAATCCATTAATAAGTTTTTCATTTTCTAGTTTAAAAACAATTTCATTATAGTAGTCTTTTAGAACTTTATCATCAATCTCGCTATGATTCGTAAGGTAACATGTATTAATTATTTCAGAGTATCTTTCAATATCATTTACAATAATCTTCTCAGCATTCTTCTTAAAATATCTAGCAACTATTCCTGATCCAGAAAAAACATCATAAAATGATAACTTATTCTTATCAAGGCGTGTTTTTATTATATTTATGCCTTCATTAATAAATGATAATAATGAACGCTTATTCCCTATGTAAGTAATAATTTGTTCATTGAGATAAGCTTCATTCTCTTCTCTTGCTTCCTCAAAAGCATAAATTATATTTTCAGTTTTCATTGTATCGCCGTTTATCCTTTGAAAATATTATCCCTGTGGTGTTTTAAGTATGATCTCATCCTATCGTTAACAACTAATCCAATTCGGCTATTGCTATTAGTAATTATATCTTTAATTATTGATTTTGATAAGACAGGGTCACTTGATAGGAGAATATTCCCATTATCATTTATAGCTATATATCCTTTATCAAATAAAGCATCATGCGCTGAACACAATGTGAGAACATTATCGAGATCTAATCGTCCTTCGCCGGTCCTCCATGGTTTTATATGGCTACAAATCAATAAGTTAGTTTCATCTACTTCACAAAGTAGACAACGGGAACTATCACGCTCTAGTGCAAGATTTCTAAGGCTACTCGTATTAAGTCTTGAATTTGTAATTACTTTTATAGTCGTATCTCTACCTTCAAGGTTGTACTGTTCGATATTAATTTGACTGATTATTTCAGTTAAAGACTGTGCCTGAATGTCTATTTGCCTAAAAATATCATTCTCTATAACAAGATAAATAAAATCTGAATCATTATCACCAAGAATGTTTCTATCAAAAAAATACTCATACTCTAAAATCACTTCATTTACATGGTTAAGATGTTCATTGTAAATTGGGAAAATGATATTCGGAACATATTCTATAAAATTTGGAGTATTTACCAACTCATAAATGACTCGATTATTTATATTATCAATTAGAATTCTTGGGTATGTATAATATTGGTCGCTATTTGATATAAATAGTTTTTTATTCCCGAACAAACGATGTGTGGATTCTTGCAGATGTCTCTTCGTACTAATATTTTTAAATACTCTGAATGCACTTGCTTCCGCCGTTTTATTTTTTATCAGCATATCAATTTCATTAAAAATATTTTCATTAGCGCACTCAACAGAAACGTTCCCACCATCAAGACTAAATGATATGTTACCAGATAAGCATTCATTATTCAGTTCTTTACCACGAAGTAAGAGTATTCTGTTTTTATCAGAATCATTTTGGATATCATACCCAAAGTAAGACAAATTCCCATCAAATCCTTGTTTGTTTGGAATATCGAATGGTGATTCACTGACTATGTATTCAGTAACATCAGAACGTTTGAAATATACCTCTCTTTTGCTACAACAATAGTAAATTAATTTTATAATGACTGTATCTTTTTCATACGTTTTTAACACATATTACTCCATTGTAACACCCAGTTGAGCTGCAAACCGTTAAGCTGGCGCAGTTTGTGCTGTATTGTTACTTCATTATACAACGATTTCAGCACGGAATCACTTCAATTCTATCTCTCATATCTAACCTTAACTGCACAAACTGTGACAGTAGGTTTGACTGCTCCAACTGCAGGTTATGTTTGCACTTAACACTCTTACCTTCTATTTATAAATACTTTCTTATTGTAATTCAATTCCGAATTATTTTTTCCAACCTGGTTCTATAATTTTTACCTTCGTGTTTTCTATCTTCATGTTCCTTTCCATTTTATTCGTAATTGACATAATTAATCCAATAACATTTTCATATGTTTCTAATAAATACTCTTGCGTAAAACAATCATTATAATATCGACTTGTATCCCCTTTCTTAAATCTTTCTATATCCAATTCAATAGCATCAACAGGATCAATATCATTTACATACATCAATAATTTTCTTATGTCATGGGTCTTTGGATATTGCATCTTTTGTGAAATATAGATTTTTAAACATTTTTCGACTGCCATGTGTAACTCATAAAATGCCAAAGACAATGCCATACTGTTTTTATTTTCTACAATCAAGCTTGCTGATTTCTTTAAATGAACCATAATACTATCTTTAAGATCTTTATTCTCATTTTCTATTTTTGCAGTTAATAAATTTGCTCGTATTGTCCTAATTTCTCTGATATATTTTCTAAGCTTTTTAAGTAATTTTTGATTTTCTGATTCAGAAAGATTTACTATGTTTGGCGGATCTTGAATATATTCGATTATATTCTCACCTCTTTGAACTGAAGAAGGGTAAATGATCCAATAGCTGTTATCCTTATTATGTCGTGTTAATATATATGGAATCCTTACAAGAAAGAAATCATTATATATTCTAACAACTGCATGTCCAAAATCTGATGGACGCTCCTTCAACAACCTTTTTCCATATCTCCTACGGTACCATTCAAGTACATTTTGATAGATATACTTAAACCATATTGAGTTCTCAAAGTCTTGCTTATCTGATATGACACTATCACCTTTCTTAATTGTTATATAGTTTTCTATTAATGCATAAGTAGCATAGTACGGTCTCACAGACATTGGCTTTGATTCTTTAAAGTAATCATCAATATCATTCAATGTATAACTTATTATTTTTATAAAGTCATCTTCTATTATCTCTTCCTTCATCCTACTTCACAACCACTGACCATGCAATTTTCTTAAATCTTAATCTTTCTACCCCTTGTGTCAACATAACATATTATAATCACCGCTTTTCCATACAACTAACGTGAGAGAACAATCTTATGGCAAAACTCTTGAACGGCCACCTTCGCTTCACCAGTAAGGCATGAAACACTCATCCTGTCCAAAAGATAAAGACCCATAATATGATATTTAGCACTACCGTACCTGTATCAACCGTTGTCGGTATGCTGCGCGCTAAGAGAAGTTGGGCCGGGGTATTTTATTGAAGATCATACAAAAGTGGCAGCTGCAACAATAGTTATCTTTACATTTTAAAACGAAATCCCAATTCGTCAACCTCTAATTCTATTAAAATGTAAATTCCTTCAATGTTTTGTACTATCTATGACGTTGTGCATAGGTAGTATTATTCAGCGGGTGGTTTCCTATACGAAAAAGGTATAATGGCCCCAGGCGATTCAAACAAGTCTCTCTTATTTTTATGATTTTTATACTCATACAAGGTCAAAGAATCATACCGTTATTATTCAAAAAGGGTCCCGCCTTCATGATCCTTGTGATAATCCCCAATGAAGATTAAAGGACAACAGGGAAAGAAGTACATAAAAAGAGACCTCATCAAAAAATCCGGTTGACATCTGACCTAATCCATATAAAATATCTAAAATTTAAATGGGGTTCATAATGTTTAAAATAATAGAGTTAATAGAGAAATATAAACTAAGAATCTTTATAAGTTTGACATTAGTGTATGTTATGAGTTCTGCCGCCATAGTCAGGATCCCGGAAGTCAGCATCCAACATATAATATTTATTGCTGCTCCCACCGTGCTGTTCTCCCTGGTTCATTATATTGCAGGGATTACCGTGGGCCTTATATCCGCTGTAATCGTACTTGTCAGCTATTTTGAACAGCAAACAGTGGTTTTGACGGTAAATACCTATGTTCTGTATGGAGTAGGGGTCATTATTAACACCTTTATGTCCTATCTTGTAGGGGCCTTGAAGGACGCGTATCTGCAGAATAAAAAGGCCTTCCAGGCGGTGGAGCAGTCAAAGGCGAAATATCAGCATGTTGTCGACAACATTAAAGAAGGCATGGTCATCGTCGATACCGATGGATCGGTGATCTTCATGAACCGTTCGGCTTCGAACATGCTCAACCTGTCGATTAATAATCTTGGATTCAGCTTTCTCGACCTCTTTAAAATCAGCATACCCTTTGATGAAAAAAGTGGTATCGATGAGAGCGGGTTTGGATCGGTTACAGAGTATGTCCTCGAATATGATAATCCGGAACTTGGTACACGGCAGATTGCGATTGCAGAAACGCCGTATGTAAGCCGGGAAGGGCGGATTTCCGGCAATCTGAAATTCCTGCAGGACGTCACCGATACAAAGGAGAAGGAACTCACCATTGAACTTCTTAAAAAAAGAAATGAATACCTTTTTTCGGAGATGTACGACCGCATCGGCAATAATCTGACCACGATACATTCATACATAAATTTGTATCTTGGGAATGATGAGATACAGCTGTCGGAAGGATTGGACAAGGTGGATGATTTTATCCACACCATGGCGTTTATGAATTCCGAATTCCATAGAAATTTCCGGCAGCAGACAGTCAATCTTGAAAAATGCATACGCAAGATTGTCCATGATCTGTCGGAGAAGTATTATTACAGCCTGAACAACATTCGCATGGATCTGCTCCCCCGGGACATTCACCTGAATATCGCTATTCCCTTCAGCATTTTGCTTACTCTCATTGTTGCCACAATTTTTCTGATGCACAGGGATGAAATCATAAAACCCCAGGTTTCAATAAACACGAAGGAGAAGGATGGAAAAACCGTAATCATTTTTAGCGTAAACACAAAGGATTTCTTCGTAAACTTGAGAAAAAGCGATACCCGCAGGACTGAAAAAGATATTCTCTCTGCCCTGCTTATGCAGATACAGGGGAGAATTTCCATCCTGCCGAAGGCCGGCAACTCCATAAAGCTGGAGTTCTGATTTTACCGGAACGCAGTCTCAATAATTATAGAAGATCTCTACACGATGGTCAGAGAATTTCTTGCTCCGCAGCCTGTCCAGAAGAGAGCGGGTGAACCCTCCCAGCTCATATTGATCAATCTCTTCAAGCTCTGCCCAGGCATATTCCTGTGCCTCATCGTTAAGGATTACCGCTGAACCTTCCGTTCTGCAGAGGTAATCGATAAAGATAAAATGTTTCGGTTCATGGAAGGTATCGCTGAAGATGCTTTCCTTGATTCCCAGGAGTTCCGCGGAATAGATCCGGAGGCCTGTTTCTTCCTGAATTTCACGCCGGAGGGCATCTTCCATTTTCTCACCCAGCTCTATGTGCCCTCCGGGAATGACCCATTTGTTTTCCCATTTATGGGATTTACAGAGCAGGACTTTTCCTGCCGGGTTCAGAATTACAGCGCCGACAGTTGGTTCGGGATAGCTCATATACAGAGAATACTATCAGAGAGCTGAAGCTTGATGGAAGATCGAGATTCGACAATTTTGCCGGTGTATGAGATTGACGGCTTGTAATTGTTCAGGGAACAGTTTTCATGATTTCTTTCCTATCATCGTCAGCACCACAGGCAGGATGGCCAGCGTAATGAAGGTCCCGAAGATCAGACCATAAGCGATGGATATGCCGATCGGAACGAGCATCTGTCCGCCCACGCTTTTTTGAAAGATCAGCGGAGACAGACCGACCGCCGTAGTGATGGTGGTCATAATGATCGGCCTGAAGCGCTGCAGGGCGGCCTCCCTGATTGCAGCGACGCGGGGCATCCCCGAGTTCAGTTTTTTGTTGAAGCAGTCGATCAGCACGACCGAATCATTGACGATGATCCCTGCCAGGGCGACACTTCCGAGGAAGGAGATGAAGGATACCTCGACACCCATGATCATATGGCCGTAGAGGGCCCCCAGAAAACCGAGGGGAATCAGGGAAAGCACCAGAAGGGGTTCTGACCAGGTTTTCATCTGAAAAAGCAGCAGTGTAAACATGATCAAAAGCGCCATTGCCATGCTGAAGAGCATCGACTTCATCATCCGGTTTACCAGTTCGGCTTGTCCCGCTTTTGAGAGACTGACTCCGTCCACCTGCGCGAGTACACGTGGCAGGATATCTTCGTTTATCTCCTTGAGCACGGTATTGAGGTCGGCGATGTTCGAATCGATACCGGCCATCACCCGTATGGAACGATAGCCGTTTTCCCTTCGGATCTGCTGGATACCCTGCCTCAGCTGAAAGTCGGCTATCTCCCTGAAGGGTACGATCCCTCCTCCAGGGGTATGTATGGGAAAGTCTTCTATCCGGCCGATGGAGTTCCGCTCGCTGAGGGGTAGACGCAGCACCACCGGTATACTGCGCCGTCCTTCCCGTACCTCGAACAGTTCACTGCCGTAAAACCCCATCCGCACCTGGTTGGCCACCGAGGAGGTATGCAGTCCCAGGGCCTGTCCCCTCCGGTTGAGGTGTATAAGAAACTCCTTCTGCCCCAGGGGCATGTCGTCGCGGATGTCCTTGACACCCTCGATTTCCCGCAGGGCCTTTTTAAACAGTTCGGCCGCTTTTTCCAGCTGTCCTTCTTCCTTTCCGAGGAAACGGAAGGAAATCGGGTCGCCTCCGAAAAAGGTATCCTTCCCGATGATGACCGATTCGGTTTCGGGAATATCGGGAAGTGCGCGGGCAAAGGCGTTGGCGAATTCGTTGACTGAATAATCCCGTTCGTCGTTTCCGATCAGCAGCAGATAGAGTACCAGATGTGAACTGTCGCCCCAGCAGAGGTAGTCCAGGATGGCGTTTTCATGGTCCGGGTCGGATTGGGCCCATTCACGACCGAATTCACGAGCCCGGCCCTCGAATTCCCGACCGATCCGGTTGACCACTTCGGCGTTGGTACCGGCGGGAAACTCGATCTCCGCGTAGACGTAGGGAGATACCAGCTCGGGAAAGAAGGCCGCCTTGATATGGTTTCCCGCAACGGCACCGACCGAGATGAGAATGGCACCGGCTGCCACAGAGAGTATCAGTGCCCTGTTTTGCAGGGCGAAGTCGAGAAAGGGGGCGTATATCCGATTGATGAGAACGTCCTGGGCCCTTTCGAGACTCCTTCTGACACGGTTAGACCGGCGGGCTTCTTCGGTCAGCGCCCTGGAATGGGACAGATGAGCCGGCAGCAGGATGACCGCCTCGATTATGGAGAAGGTCAGACTCACGACCACCACTATCCCGATTTGCCGGACATATTTTCCCATGTCTCCGTAGATGAAAAAGTAGGGCGCAAAGGCGGCAATGGTGGTGGCCAGGGAGACCAGCACCGGCGGGAGTACGTCGAGGGTTCCTTCGATGGCCGCCTGCCTGCGCTCTTTTCCGAGACGTTTCCAGTGATCATAGATGCTCTCGCCGATGACGATGCCGTCGTCCACCAGTATCCCCACGATAACTATCATGCCGAAAAGGGACATCTCGTTGATGGTCATATCCATGGTCCATTCCAGAAAGAGCAATCCCATAAAGGAGATCGGAATGCCCATGGCCACCCAGAAGGAGACCCGACTGTTCAGGAACAGACCCAGGACCAGCAGTACCAGGAGAAGTCCGCCGATGCCGGAGACCATGAGGGTGTTCAAGCGTTCGTTAAGTTCTTCCACATCACGGATTGCGACCCGGTAGCTTAAAATACCTTCGTAGCGGCTGCGGTATTCCTCCAGTTGGCGGTCCACCAGGCGGGCGATGCCGATTACATCCTCTGTATTGCTGTACATGATGTGAAAGCCGATGGCCGGCTCACCGTTCATCCTGGTATGGACGGCGTTTTCCGCCCGGCCGCGGCGGATGGTGCAGACGTCGCCGATCCGGACAGCGCGGCCCCCGCTCACCTTGACGACTATTTTCTCCAGTTCGGGGATGCTGGTCTTTTTCTCGTAGGTACGTATCTGGATCTGTTCGTCGGTGGTCAGGACCGAGCCTGCTGTCAGATCCAGGCTGGAAGCACGCACGGCTGTATCGATCTCGTCCAGGCTGATGGAAAAACGCTCCAGTCCGCGGGGTTTGACTTCGATGATGATCTGTTCGGAGGGAAATCCCCAGGTCAGTATCTGGGTAACCTGCCCGCTGCGAATCAGTTCTTCCCTGAACTCTTCAGCCGCCTGTTCGAGGGCCCTAAGGTCATCAGTGCCGTACATGAAGAGCAGCATTACCCGGTTCCACTCGGTCTCATGTACGATGACGGGGCGCTCGGCCTCTTCGGGATAATCGGGCAGGGTTTCCACCGTGGAGCGGACCTTTTCCATGAGGGTGTCCATGGGGTACCAGGGGGAAGTCTCCAGGCCGAACCAGGCCGAATTGTCCCTGGAGGTGGCCGAGATGTTGACGATTCCTTCCAGGCCCAGGAGTCCTTCCTCCAGGGGCCGGACGATGTTTTCCTCTATTTCCAGGGCGGACGCCCCGCTCCAGGTAATATGTATGCTTATATAATCGAATTCGATCTTGGGCCAAATCCGTTTCTGCAGGTTCAACAGACCGAAGGTTCCGGAGGCGAAGATGAGGATCATCAGCCAGTTGGTCAGGTGACGGTTATCTATGAAGTAGCTTATGAAACGTTTCATTTTTCTTCGATTCGGCGAAGGGCCATTCCCTGGAGAGGAGACTGCAGCCGCGTAAACACGATTCTGCTTCCCTCCGGCAGCGTGGGAGCAAGGATGACAGTCTCGGACTGGGTGTAGAGTATCTCGACAGGATATTTGACCAGGCGTCCCTCTTCGAAGGTATTGACCGTGCCGTCCGGGTTCAACAGGGCCCTGGGAAGAGCAAAGGCGGATTCGAAGCTTATACCCGGTATCTCGACTTCGGCGTAGTTGCCCGGAAAAAATCGCGGTTTAGAGTCCGGGTTTCGAAAGGCGATATGGACCTTCACCGTCTGCGACTCCTGCTGCATGGTTTTGTCGACCCGTACCAGCCGGCCGGGAAGGGAAATGTCCCGCATTTCCCCGGGATAGACCAGTACCTCCTGCGTATCGGGATTTATCATTCCAAGTTCATCCCTACTGAGCGCTGCGGTCAATTCAAGATTGAGGGGGTCGGTCAGAGTGAACAGGGGTGCTCCCTGAGATATGTTGCTGTAAAGCGTGACCCCGTCGCCTTCCAGAACCCCGGGAAAAGGCGCCGTGATGCGATGGTATCCAAGCCGGATAGCAGCTTCCCTGACGCCGTAGTAGGCGGACAAGACCCCGAAATTACTGGCCAGCAGCTTCTCCCGGTCGGATTCGACCTCTGGCAGGGGAGGGAGATCATCCGCTTCGGGGGATAGACGGGAAAAGAAATCCGACCAGCGGGAGTAGAGAGTTCCGTCTCCCTGGACTGCCGACAGCAGCGAGGCGGTCGATCGAATCAACTCCATCCGCGCCAGCGCCAGATTATTGGCAGCCTCTTCGTCGTCGATCAGGACCAGCTCCTGTCCGGCCTCCACCTCCAGACCGCTTTTCAGGCCTTCGAACGTATTGATGACCTTTCCGCCGGTCATGGCTGTCACGGTCAGCGATCTGGCCGAGCGGATGAAGCCTTCGCCTCTGATGATTACCGCCACCGGTTCATACACCAGCCTCCTGGTTTCAACCAGGCGGGCTTCCTCTTTTTCCGCGGAGGCATGGGGTTTGCCGGGATTGATAACAAGATAGACGGTCAGGGCAGCGCAAAGAAGCAGAACTGCCGCAGATGTCGTAACGGGGCGCTTATGCTTTTTTAAAAAACGTTTCATAAATTCTCCTTTTTTGTTAAAAAAAGGCAAGGCTGTTTGTTGTAATGAAAGATCACAGCTGTAAAAAAAGGGTGCATCAATTATCTGCTCTCCGGCTGAATCAATTACCCGCTGGGAGATCAGATATTCGAAAGCATAGCAGTATTTTAGGACTGATTCTACAGGTGTTTTCGAGATGTGAATTCCAGAGGATCCTTACAGCCCATGACTCCAACCGTTATTACAATAAGTACTAAACCTGCATTAACATGGTATCAATGCTTATTGCACCACTTAACGGGCAACAATCCGCGTAAAAAAAGGACGCAATTGCGGTATATTCTTATGGTAATCCCCAACCCAGATCTGTAACAGCTCCGACAAGCTCCATCTCCCAGACCGCGCGAATTGCTGGATCCTCCCAGGTGGCCAGATGGCTTCCTCCGGGAACGGGATACAGCTTTGCAGTATTTCCTGCCTGCTGCAGCTTCTTTACAAAACCTTCGGTGTAGCTGAAGGGCAGGATATCGTCGTCAACACATTGAGTCATATACACAGGCGGCAAACCTGATCGAACATTATGATAGGGAGAGCAATTAATCGGCTCCTCACGGCCCAGCAGCAATCGTTTAAAATAATCGTCATTGACATTGACCGCTCCGGCGACTGTAAAAACAGCATCGGGAATCGAGCTTATTCCCGGGTTTTCGGACTCCTCCATAAAATGCGGGAACATGGCGGTACTGAGAGCCAGGTGTCCGCCGGCGGAATCGCCCATGGCAATAATACGATGAGGATCGATATTGAACTTTTTACAATATTCCCGGGTCCAGCGGACTGCCGAATTCGCATCCATCATCAAATCAAGAACGCTTATGCTGTGGTAATCAGCCAGCCGATACTGAGCAGCAATTCCAATAAATCCCATATCGGCCATATATCGGGCATTATCCTGAGCCCATTCCATTTTCCCCTGTATCCAGCCGCCCCCACAAAAATTTACTACCGCCGGGTAGGGTTCTTTGCGCCGAGGATCATACCCTTCCGGATAGAAGAAATGCATTTCCAGTTTGCCGTTCACTGTTTCCTTGTAGTAACATGCATAATCGGCTATATCAGCGACGGCATTTGAAACGGGTTCATTTATAAGGTGTGGACTTTTTCCCCCATTGGTACACGTTAAAAATATACCTGACATACAGAGTATGACTGTTAACAGTCTTTTCATTTTTTACCTCCTGATAATGCATCACCGGGTTTTTGGCTCTCCTGTGGGTGGACCTGATACGATTTGATATGCACCACAGTTGTTTAAAAACGCGGGGATCTTGAACCAGGTACATGCCGGTTGTGCGCAGTGCCCGTCTCTTACATTATATCTTCCTGCCGATAAAAACTGTCATCGGGTATTCTCCTTCTCCAAGCAGGTATTTATCATAAATTCCATCCAGACTTCGTGGTTCCATGTTGAAGCCGGCATCCTTTAAAACCTTGTCCCAGGTCTTTTTTGGGAATAGTCCTGCCTTTGATTCTTCCATATACGTACTGAGCTTTCCTTTATGCCGGATCAGATACAGCAAGGTAATTTCATAGGTGTTGGGAACATACGGGTTTATGTAATTATTCTCAAACAGGGTTACATGTGTTTCGCCTTTTTCTCCGGTATAGACAAAGTTATTGTTGTGGAAGGTCTCCTCAGGTTTGCAGACTATCAGTAAAACACCGCCGGGATTCAGGTGCAGTGCCGCTGTCTGTACCGCCTGCTTCAAATCATCAAGGGTCAGCATATAATCAATACTGTCGGGTATGACAACACAGTCAAACAGGCGTTTCAAGCGGATAGTGCGCATATCCCCTTCAATATATTCGATCTCAGGGTTGGTAAGCTTCGCTTTATCCAACATTCCGGTACTTATATCGACACCGCTAACCGTGTAATGCTTTTTAAAATACACGTCAAATCCGCCGGCTCCACAGCCAAGATGCAATACCGTGTTTACAGGTGTTACGGCTGTACTGTTTATAAATTCGATGTATCCGTTTACTTCATCTCTGTAATCCGCCGGATCAGCGAGAAAATCATCAGTCCAGGCAAGTTCATTGTAGGATATCCAGTTCGAAGCCATATCGATACTTCTCCTTTACCTTCTATATTCTGCAGGGAGGCCAGCGTATATACCGTGTTGCGGGTCGCCGGGGTATGTTACTGCGCTCCTGCGAAAAACTGTAATTCCACTCAGGTGTTGAGGATATTCTCTGTCAAGGAAACTGCCGGGCAACCTCAGAATCCGGAAATTTTCCCCGAAACTTCTTCGATGAGAATTTTGAGAACCAGGACATTTGAAACCGCAGTCTTCGGAATATCCCATTCGGAATTCCCCGTCTGCTGCCTCATTATTATTTTTAATCCCTCAATTTTCTGCTTAACGTCAGTCACAAAATGTGCTGTTCCTGTACAAATAACCGAGCGATATTTTGTGCCATAGCCGCACGCTTTATCGGAGGTGACTGATTCTATTGAATCCGTTACCTCTATACAGACCTTTTTGTTCTTTTGTAAAAAATTGAGCTTCCTTCCTTCAGGGGCGGAATGTAAATAGAATGCCCGATCCTTATATCCATAGTTCATTGGGATTACATAGGGTGTATCCCCATCTGAAAGAGCAACTCTGCAAACAGTATTATTCGATAGAATCTCATCTATCAGACTATTGTCAGTTATTTCCTTGTCTTTTCTTCTCATGTTTTTCTTCCAGGCATCTTAAAATCCACAACGCCCTGCGGGAGCACATATTCGCTGTTATTTGAAGTTGACTGATCGACATTTTATAAAATCAGCTCGAATAGTATCGATGCCAGTGTAAACAAAAGAATCGGCCAAATACTTATAAAGAGTGTTTGTTTCCAGTTGAATTCATTTTTTGCTTTAACGGATTTGATTGCTCTGATTAACGCCCAAAACCCACAGAAAAGTGCTATGAGAGTGGAAATGCATAAAATCAACACGCTGTCCGGATGGAAATGGAGAAATATCAGAAACGGTATGCAAGTCAATGAAAAGAGTGCTGGTTTATAAAAATTTTCTCCCACGATGATGACCGTCTCTTTCAAGCGAGTTGTCCCTTTCATAATCCGACTGGCGATCCAGAACCATAAGACACCGAATACGAGCAAACTGAATGCTCCTCCTATCATCGCGCCCAAGATGCCTGCGCCTAAAATGTAAGCAAGCGATTCTGGTTGATCGGCCAGTATACCATTGCCAACAGCCTCGACATAACTCACCAGAAAATAAGCTGCTGATGCCTTGGCAACTCTATTTGTCTGAATGCTGTTTTTAGAATAAGAATTGAGTGTATAATCAGGTGAGTCTGGTTCACTGATCATTAAATACCTCTAAATACCACATAATTACCTTTTCCCCCAATGTGTATTCTTTAAAATATTCATCCTGTACCCCTCTCCAGATACTCATCAATATCCCTCTGTTCAAGGTACCCCAGGGTAACAGCTATCTCCCCGAACTTGAGGCCGGGATTCTCACTCTGGTACTCCATGATCTTTTCGATGTGCTCGAGAGAGAGCATCTGTATTCCTGCAAAGTATTCACCGATCCGTTCTTTCATACCCCTTCCTGATCTTTTTACTTCAGAGCTGCATGGAGTTCCTGGCTCGAGGATTATCAGCCTTTTATAAGCTTATGGAATGAACAATCCCTATACATAGCATTCTGCGATAATTATATCATGGAAAACTGGATGATCTGCATATTTGTTATGATGTACCGGGGTTTGCTTTAGATACGGGTTTTAGGGTCCATGGTCCAACAGCCCTGACATCGTTCAATGATCGGTTCAGCCATAATACGGGCTTCCTGAATGAGGATGTCATGCCTGGCGGCATCGTAGAGAATGTATACGGGCGTTTTTTCTGTTTTCAGCGCTATGGACTGCAGTCTGAAGTTGGGATTGTCCTCGAAAAAGTCTGTCAGCTCCTGCATGATTTCCGGGTAATTCTGATAGGCACAACAAAAAGCGGTTTTACCTTCCCCGTCAAGCTCACTGATTATCCTCGAAAGATCAAGGCTGCAGTGGCGATGGGACGGAGATATAATCATCTTCGGCATTTCATTTTGAGTAAACACATCTGATAATATACCTATAATCTGAAATTTGTCAATTAATATGATTAAATGGATCAGGAAATAGCCGTGTATCGGAAAAATATCGATCCTCCGGCTGGGAAAAACCTTGTAAGTGAATTAGAATTACAGGTATGAACAGGATAACTGCACTCCTTGGCCTGGTGCTACTTGTAACGGCCTGCACAACATCGTCTCCTTACAATCGAGGGTCTCTGAGTGATGCCATGGAGAAGGCAAAGGATGATTATCCCGAGGAACGGGAAGTTCCCAGCCAACGGGACAGAAGGCCCTGGTGGGAAGATGAAGAAGATGATCAGTCTGTTGCGGATGAAGCCGCCTATCTTGCATCCAACAGCAGCGGCCGGGTCTATCTTGGTGCCCGGGGAGGCAACTCCTGGAAAAGCTCTCCCTATTTTGACTCCCTCATGGATGCTGAACTTCTGCTCAGCTTCCGGGATGCACATGCTGAAGCCGGTGTTTTCGGTGGATTCAAATCTGTCACCGCCAAAGAGGGAAGCTCCATCGAGGAATCCGTCGACGGCGGTGTAATTTTTCTGCGGGCCGGTATCGAGGGGCGGTACTATCCTTTCCCCGACCTGGAATTCTTTTCCCCCTATCTGCTGGGGCAGGCCGGCGGCATCTATATGTACTGGTCCTTTAAAAATCCCCTTAAAGCCGGAGCGGATACGATTACCTCGGACAGTGTGGGGGGAATGATGCTCGGAGTCGGCATCGGGGTCAATGTGATCGATACGGATTTTCTTCGTATCGGGGCCGCATGCATTCCGGAAACCCATCTGTTCCACAGCGAAACCCAGGAGGGATTTCAGAACGACGTTTTCGACTACTACGGAACGGTTCGCTGGGCCCTGGAGGCGGGACTTTCCCTTTAGTCAACCTGAGTATATTTACTCTGGAAAGCTCAAGACAAATTTGGATCCTGTGGAGTTTTCGATTTGTATTGTTCCGTTCAATTGTTCGGTAAGGTTTGTAACCATGGTAAGACCGAATCCCCGGGATGTCCGGATATCGAAAGACTCCGGCAGACCCGAACCGTTATCCTGAACAATCACTGTAATGCTGCCGTCCCTGCGGTGGACTTGTATGGAGAGCCTGGGAACGGCATGGCCGGAAAAGGCATATTTCATGGAATTGGTTACCAGCTCGTTTACAATCATACCCAGGGGAGATAACCTGCCGGCGTCCAGGGATATATCCTCAATATCGGTGATCAGTTCAACCCCGGCACCGTTTGGAAAAAGACTTATTACCGATCGTGCAAGCTGATCGAGGTATTCCTTGACCGACGCGCTTTTATGGGAATCCGTGCGGTAGAGCTGGTTATACAGCACCTCCATGCTCTGGAATCGGCTTTTTGCATCCGTCAGGGCTTCCACTGCGGCAATTTCCTGTACCGTTTCAGCCTGAAGGGACAGTACACTGACCATGGTGTTCATGGTATTCTTGATTCGGTGCTGTACCTCCTTAAGGAGGGTCTCTTTTTCCCGCGCCAGTCGCTCAATCCTTTCATCGTTTTTTTTCCGTTCGGTAACGTCCAGTATTATGCCGTGCCACAGAGTCCCCCCGTCCTTGGTACGTTCCGGATGAGCCTGGGACCAGCGCCAGCGTAGCCCCTGCCTGGGAAGGATCACCCGGAATTCACAGAAGAACTCATTCAGGTTGCGGGCAGATTCCTGAATTGCACTGGAAACATAATCGTAATCATCCGGGTGGAGCCGGCCGAATACCGGTGAAGCGTCTTCCCGGACCTCCTCCGGAGAAACCTCGTAAATGCTGTTCATACCAGGGCTGGAGTAGGGAAACGCCGAACTCCCGTCCGGATTAAGGCGGTACTGGTAGATAACCCCGGGAACAAGACGGGCGAGATTGTCAATCATTTCGAGGGTTTCTTCCAGCTCGTCTTCCGCCGCCTTGCGCTCCGTAATATCCTGGGCAATGGAACCGATGGACCGTAATTGTCCTTTTGAATCAAACAGGGGAAAAAGGGTTGTCATAAAATATGAATTACCATTTTCCGTCAGGATTAAGTCGTCCACCTGAAGGGAGCAGAGTTCCTTTTCTACCTTTTCTATACGTTCCCGGAAAACATTGACGACCTCGGGGGCCAGCAGTTCATCAAAACTTTTACCCACCAGCTCTTCCGTTGTACTGTTGAACATTCTCGCGATAGCCGGGTTTACCATAAGGTACCGGCCTTCGGTGTCGAATTCGCTGATCATGAGGGGACTCAGATTGATGATGGAGCGCAAGCGGCTTTCGGCATTCCGGAGTTCCTCCTCCGTATGTTCCTGGCGGGTGAGGGTCCTATTCAGGTGCTGTTTCTGCTGCTTGAGTTCGGTGTGTGCATCGAAGAGCCTGAAGGCCATCCTGATGGATGTCAAAAGGACTGTGTCGCCTGAATTCTTGACGATATATCCGTAGGAGGTAATCCCTTCGGTTTTTTCCACGGTCTCCGCTTCGGTGTGGGAAGAGAGAAAAACTATGGGAACATCCTTTTCAGATAGGATCATCTGGGCGGCTTCTGTTCCGTCGATACCCCTCCCCAGGTCGATATCCATGAGGACCAGGTCGATCATGGAGTCTTCCAGGGCTGTATCCACGGCCTTTTCTCCGGTGTGTACGGTGATGACTTCGTAGCCGTTTTTTTCCAGGACCATCTTTTCGGCCATCGCAATGAGTGCTTCATCCTCTACCAGGAGAATTGTTTTTTTTCTGCTGAGCGTCATTAAACCTTCCCGATCATGATTAGCTCAGAGTTCTGTCGAAGCAAAAATCTGACGCTGATAAAATTATAGGAGAATCAATATATGCGCGCAAATTAATTTACTGGATACAGTCTGCCGCTTTTATAGTTTATTCTGCGTTTCATCCGATAAAGCGGGAGTTCAATAAAAGGTTCTGTGACAGGATAAAGGAAATTGCTATCCTTTTGTCGTTGTTCTATACTTCAGGTATGCCTGCACACGTTCTCCTTACATGGCTTGGACAGCATGATCTTGATGCGGCCTTTGAAAAAAAAGAGGCGGGGCTCGGACCGATTGCTTCAGCCCTGGAGTCCGGTCTCTACAACAGGCTGGTGGTTCTATCCAACTACGATGCAGAAAAGTCCCGCCTGTACTGTTCCTGGATAGAGGTCATGTATCCCAGGGTTGTTACCATTCTCTATCCTGTGGTCCTGACCAGCCCCACCGATTATGAAGAGATCTATATTGCCTGCGAAGGGGTTCTGCAGCAGGAAGAATCTGATGATACAGAACTGACCTTTCACCTGAGCCCCGGCACGCCGGCCATGGCTTCGGTCTGGATTCTTCTGGCCAGCGGCAGATCCCGCGCCAGGCTGATCGAGACCCACAGGGAAGAGGGGCTCAAAGAGGTCAGACTGCCCTTTGATATTTTTGCCCGGTACCGTCCGGAAAAAACCCTCGCCAGCCACATCTCCGCCATCGATGACGCTCTGCTTCCCGGAAGCCCCGCCTTTGACGGAATTATTCATGAATCTGCCGAAATGAGACGGGCGGTGGCAAAGGCCAAGAGGGCCGCGGTGTTTGAGGTGCCGGTGCTTCTTTTAGGTGAGTCAGGGACGGGAAAAGAGCTTTTTGCCAGGGCTGTTCACCATGCTTCGACCCGATCTTCCGGCCCCTTTATCGCGGTAAACTGCGGTGCAATCCCGGAGTCCCTGGCGGAATCTGTCTTCTTTGGTCATGCCAAAGGGGCCTTTACCGGAGCTGTGGAAATGCGTCCGGGATACCTGGAGATGGCAGACGGGGGAACCCTGTTCCTCGATGAGATCGGAGAACTCTCCCGGGACCTGCAGGTTAAACTTTTGCGGGTACTGAACGACAGAAAGCTGCGGCGCCTGGGAGAGGACCAGGTCAGGGAACTCGATTTCCGACTGATCAGCGCAACTAATCGTAACCTTGCTCTCGATGCCGCCAGGGGCCGGTTTCGTCCCGATCTCTTTCATCGTATCGCTGTCGGGGTAATAAAGCTTCCCCCCCTGCGGGAACGCGGGCAGGATCTGCCGCTCCTTACGCGGCATATCTGCGCCAGGCTGAACCGGGAATTTTCATCCACCCCCGGATGGCAGGAAAAATCCTTAAATCCGGGAGCCATGAGGGCAATCGGCCGGCACCACTGGCCGGGAAATATCCGGGAGCTCATAAACACCCTGACCAGAGCTTTTGTCTTTTCCGGCGGGACAGAGGTCGACGAGACCGCGATCAGGGATTCCCTTATCGATTTTGATACCTCCTCGGATGGTCTGCTGGACCTGCCTCTGGGAGAGGACTTTTCCATTGAGGAGATTATTTCCCGGACTGCTGTGCATTATCTGGAACGGGCCATGAAACAGGCCGGTGGAAACAAAACCCGGGCGGCGAAGCTCCTGGGGCTTAACAGCTACCAGACCCTGAGCAACTGGCTGGAACGCTACGGGGTGGAAGAAGATTTCTGAATACGGACGGGAGACCGGGAAGGTATTGTCTGTAGCGAAAAACGGTGTTCCGGGCATATCCCCGGGTACGTGCAGGAGGGGTAAGTATGAAATTAAAAGCTAATGTAATCCTGCTGTTGGCTGTAATGGTGTTTTTATTCGCTTCGGTGAGTATTCCGTATACTCTTATACAGGTCAGTAAAATCCGAAACGCCGCCTTGCACTCAAGCGTTGAAACGATCAGGTCTGAACTGAAGCAGGCATTGAGCGCGAAGGAGGATGTCTGGCTGACAAATGCTCTGCAGATTGCTTTTAATCCGATCATATCAGGTGCGATGGAGCAGGGGGATCGTCAGACCTGCATACAAATCCTGAACCATTACAGCAGTGTCTTTAAGGATAATACGGGTTTTAAAAATGTGCAGGTGCATTTGATCGACAGCCAGCTCAGGTCTTTTGTTAAATCCTGGGATCCTGACAGCTTTGGGGAATCCCTCGATTATTCCCCCGGCTATAAAAAGGTTGCTCAAAGCAGAAAACCTCTGGTAACCATGGAGGTTTCTTCAAAGGGCCTGCGCTTGAAAGGACTCTTTCCTGTTATTGTGGATGGAGTTTTTACTGGAATAGTGAACTTCGAAGGCGGCCTTAACTCCATAAAAAGATCACTGCAGGAATACAATACGGAATTCCTCTATTTCATGTCCAACGAGGATCTTTCCATAGGGAAAGAAATACAGGGAAGTCCGGGCATAGAAGGGTATACCCTGAGTCAGAGCGATTTTGATGAAACCTTTCTTGCCCATGTACAGCAGAAAGTGAATACCCCGGACGCACTGTCGGCGTATGAATTTGACGATGCCTATTTGACCGCTGCGGTGCCGATCTATGACAGTGCCGATACTCTGGCAGGGCTGTATTTCGTGGGAAAAAGGAGCAAAGAGGTAACAGCTCAGCTTGATGAAGCTACCCGGGTTATCACAGTTCTGTTAACGGTTTTTTCTGTTCTCTTTGTTTTTGTCGTCATTACTGTGCTGATTTTTCTTGTACGCACTGTTATACGTCCTTTGGCGGAATTTACCGCCAAAATCAATCAACTCGCCAGGGGGAATCTGTCCTCGAACTTCAGCGACGGAAAAGATCGAAGGGATGTGATAGGTATACTTACCCAGGCACTTCAGCAGATGCAGAACAGTCTGCAGTATAAAGCTGAAATAATAGAGAGCTTCGCTGAAGGAGATTTTTCTGTCGATTTTGAAAAAGAGAGCGAAGAGGACACCCTGGGTGAGTCCCTGATTAGTATGAAGCGTTCTCTGAACGGACTGATCGGCCACGTGGAGAACACCATAGATCAGGTCAACAGCGGTGCCGACCAGGTAGCCCAGGCCAGCCAGAATCTCAGCCAGAGTTCCACCGAGCAGGCCAGCAGTCTTGAAGAGATTACCTCCTCCGCCACAGAAATCAACAGCCAGTCAAAGAAAAACGCGAAAAATGCTGTTGAGGCGCTCAGCCTGGCAAAGCAGGCAACAAAGGATGCTGAAGACGGTAACAGGCAGATGCAGGAAATGGCCAATATCATGGATACGATCAATGCATCCTCCGATGCGATCAACAAGGTGGTCAAGGTTATCGATGATATTGCCTTTCAGATAAATCTGCTGGCTTTGAATGCCAACATTGAAGCTGCACGGGCTGGTAAATATGGAAAAGGTTTTGCGGTTGTCGCCGAAGAAGTACGAAACCTTGCGGTAAAAAGTGCTGAATCAGTAAAGGAGACAACCCAGATGGTAAACGATACGGTGAGCAACATAAAGGCCGGGAGCGATGCCGCAGCCCTCACTTCCAGGCAGCTGGAATCAATCGTTGAAGAATCCGGCAAGGTTGCTGAACTCCTCGACGATATAGCCAAAGCCAGCAGGGATCAGGCACAGGCCATCTCTCAGATTTCCGACGGTCTGGATCAGATTGAGCAGACGACCCAGGCAAATACCGCCAGTGCAGAGGAGAGCGCTGCAGCCTCAGAGGAACTTGCCGGTCAGGCGGATCATCTTCGCGGTCTTATTTCTCAATTCCGGCTCGATCGCCGCTACAGCGAAGCTGTCCTGGCCATTGGTTCAGACAGTGAATATGATGACACATGAGAAAATGCTTTTTTAGAACAATGCAAGGGTACCTTTGATAAAATAAAAACCGATGACACCGCTTACAGCGAGTTTAATCAGGATGGCCGCCATGGTTCCGGTGAATACCCCGAAGGCGGCTTTGAAGGGTCTGGATTCCGGTCGTTTCCAGATAAGTTCTCCTGCCAGGGCGCCCAGAAAGGTTCCGATTATGGTTCCGAAGGGCGGAAAAAAGATGGTACCTATAATCATGCCCGCAATGCTGCCCCGGACTCCCGCCTTCCCTGCACCGGAGAGGCGCGAGGCGGCCACGGGGAGCAGGGAATCAAAAAGCGCCGCCGCCAGGGATATAACTCCCAGCAGGATTATCAGCCACAGAGGGTATATTTCCCATGATCCCGCCAGGGAAACCAGTATCAGTGAAACAAAGGCGACAGGAGGGCCGGGGAGTACCGGTGCAATGCAGCCGATGAGCCCTGCCAGGATAAGGAGACTGCCTGTAAGGGTGCTTAAGACAGCCGGGATCATCGGGAGTTCCGGTGTGCATCGAGAAAGCCCGTCAGAAAATTCCTGACGCATTCTCCCAGAGTGGATGTATTGTACCCCCCTTCCTGGAGAATCAGGGTCGGAAGGTCCAAGGCGGCAAAGGCTGCACCGATTTCAGGATAGTCTGCCGTATCGAGTCCGAGTCCGCCGATGGGATCATCCCTGTGGGTATCGAAGCCCGCGGAGATAATCAGATAGGACGGTTTAAAGTCCCTCACCTTCGCGAGTATCCTGTCCAGTGACGCCAGGTACTCTCTTTTTCCCGCTCCCTTGGGAAGCGGTTCATTATGGTTGGTCCCTGCGGCCTGACCCTTCCCGGTCTCCTCGGCATAACCCCAGAAATAGGGGTACTCCGAGGAAGGGTCGCAATGAACCGAAGAGGTAAAAACCGACTTGACCTCCTCAAAAAACTCCTGGGTACCGTTTCCGTGGTGGTAGTCAATGTCAACGATGGCGACAGTTCCGGAGGGCAGCAGAAACTCGGCCGCAACAGCGGCATTGTTGAAATAACAGTAGCCTCCGAAGACCCGGGGACCGGCATGGTGTCCCGAGGGGCGGCACAGGGCGTATACGCATCTCTCGGTGCCCTCGCGGATCATTTCTGCTCCCGTCAGGGCACTTTCGGCTGAAGCCCGGGCCACCTCGTATGTCCGTTTCTTGATGGGAGTTACCGCATCGGTGCACCAGATTCCGCCCCAGAGAGGTTCATGGACCTTTTTTTTGAGTCCCGCACCTTCTCCCGGAAAAAGATCTGGATAAAACTCCTCTTCGTCGTTGGCCAGCGAGGCGGAGGTGTTGCGAATGTAGTCGTGGTAGGGATGGAGGCGCGAGATCAGGCGTTCCGGGTAGTGCTGTGCCGTAACAAACTCGAAATCTGTCGATTCCCCCAGGGCCTCCTTTATGCTTGCCACCCGGAGGGGTGTGTCCTTCACTTCGTAGGTTTCAGGTCCGAGCTGGTATTTCCAGAAGGGGTTATGGAGACTGTCGTTGTATTTTTCAATGACTTTCATGAATCTTTCTCCCTTTGTTCAGAAGCTCAATAAGCCTGTCATGGGGAATCGGCGGACACCAGCGTTGCTGCCTGCCGTTCATGCCCCCGGAACAGAAGACGGCATTCAGCACCGCCTCCTCAGTTGCCTCGATTACCGCTTCGTAGACAATATTTATGTGATTGTCCGAGATACACTTCAGGTTGATAAAACTCCCGGATGAGCGTGCCACCCGTGGTTTCCGGTTGCCCGTACTGAAGGCGATAATAATCTCACCGCTTGTGGATGCGGCATAGGATCCGGTACGCCCCAGCCCCAGGGCCGCCCGCCGTGAGATACGGTTCAGCTGGCTGCTGATAAGGGGGACGTCCGTCGCCACCACGACAATAACCGAACCTTCAGATAACTCCCTTCGGCCGGAATGCTCAAACTCGGTATCGAGCTGACGTCCCACTACGGCGCCGTCAATTGTAAGGTTCCGCATCCTGCCGAAGTTTGAGAGCACAAGTACCCCGATGGTAAAGCCGCTTCCTTCCGGCAGATCGAAGATTCGGGAGGAGGTACCGATTCCTCCGGCGAAATCGAAGCTGGTCATCCCGGTCCCGGCACCTGTTGACCCCTGGGCGACCGGACCGGGGGAGGCCGCCTCAATCGCCTTTATGGCGTCCTGGGCGCTGCAGGTTCCGATTCGTACATCATTGAGAAAGGAATCGTCCGCTTCACCTACAACCGGAAGCACCACGTCGGTTTCAGTCCCCATGGTGGGGTATTTACGGCTCATGTGCTGAATTACGCCGGCGTGAACCCTGCCGACGGAGTGGGAATTTGTCAGGAGAATCGGTGTTTCGAGCCAGCCTGTCTCCAGAACCTGGGTGAGTCCGGACATTTCTCCCACGCCGTTAAGTACAAAGCCCCCTGCGGCTATGCGGTTTGCATAGGCCTGCCCGGCGGGTAGTACAGCGGTTACCCCGGTACGGATGCTGCTCGATTCGGTCTGTCCGGGTATCTGCACGTTGTCCTCGATCCTGGTCAGGTGACCGACCCGGACACCTTTGACGTCGGTAATCGCGTTTACAAGGCCCGGATTCATGCGGCCGATCTGGATTCCCAGCTCTCTCACGCTTGTTCGGGGAACTGTTGAAGGGTGCCTGTTTTTCTGGTTCTTCCTGGCGGGACGTATGGCCATACCGTAACGGCGTGAAGCGGAACGGATTATAAGCCGCATCACATCCCTGAACTCAAGTCCCCGTTCCCGTGCGGCGGTCATAAGGGATGCGTTGGGATGCAGACTGGGCAGGGGATTCAGTTCAATAAAGTAGGGAGTCCCGTCGGTGTGCAGACGAATATCCACCCGCCCGAGATCTGGACAGGTCATGATATCGAATACCTGCCGCGCCATATGCAGGACCGACCGCTCTTCGCTGCCGTCTATGCGGGCCGGACAGATTACCTGAACAGCCCGGGCCGCTTCGCCTCCCTGCTTCATGTCATAGTCGTAAATATTGAATTTGCCGCCGGTCCTTTCCAGGTCAAAGGTGTGTTCCACGATGTCGAGGATTTTCCCCGGGTATCCCTCAATAAAGGGCACGCTCAGCTCCCTTCCGGTAATGAACTCCTCCACAACCAGCCCCTCGGGATACTGGCTGAGCAGTTCCGCTATCCGCTGTTCTGCCTCTTCTTTTGATTCAACAACTGACCTTTGTGTAATGCCCTTGCTGGATCCTTCGGAGTTGGGTTTTATTATCAGGGGATAGCGGAGTTCTTCATCGATATGGCGGTTTTTTCCGCTTATAAGGACACCCTTCGGAACCCGGATACCCCGGGAAGAGAGCACGGTCTTTGCCAGATGTTTGTCCAGGTTAAGGTGGAGAAGCGAGGCGTTTCCGCCGGTAAAGGGAATGCCCATCTGTTCATACAGGCCGGGGTAAAAGGCCTCTCTGGAACTGCCGATGGTGCCCTCGGCAAGATTGAAGATAAGGTCGGGTTCGCTCTCCACCAGGCGCTCGATAACCTGATGAGGATTCCCGCTCACCTCGACAACCGTAACAGTATGCTGCAGGCTGCTGATGGCACGGTATATTCGCTCGATGTCCTTGGGACTCAGCAGTTCTGCGGTGGCTTCGGAGTCGTCGGTCCGCAGGTTATATGCGACGGTGATCCTCATGCATCCTCCCTGGCAGGGTAGAGTATACTACATTCCGGAGTATTCCGCGATCGCTCTCAGAAAATGGCTTCCGTACTTTGCCAGTTTTACCTCGCCGACTCCGGGTATATCCAGCATTTGATCACTGTTCTGCGGCAGGCGGCTGGCCATGGCCAGAAGGCTTGTGTCGGGAAAAATCATGTAGGGGGGGAGCCCCGCCTGGTCCGCGAGTCTTTTTCGCAGGCCTCTGAGCACTTCGAAGAGCTGACTGTCATGCTTTTCCGGACGGCTTTTTATTCTATCCGAATGCATTCCATCCTCATGAAGCTGTCCGAAAACCTCGAGTTCTCCCCGCAGTACCTGCCTGGCTTTCCCGGTGGGGAGGAGGCTTCCGTGCTGCGGGTCCTGCGTCAGAAGGCCCTGCCGGATAAACTGACGGGAAAGATGAAACCACTGCCGCTTTGTGTATTCCAGTCCAATCCCGTAGGTAGAGAGTTGGTCATGCCCCCGGTCCAGAACCTTTTGGGACTTTGACCCCCGAAGGACATCGATTATGTGCCCCGCGCCGAAAATCCGTCCCGTACGAATAACACAGGAGAGGAACTTCCGGGCTGCCAGGCTGATGTTGTCCTGATGTTCTGTTTGTTTTTTTTCCCTGCTGCAGTTATCACAGTGTCTGCAGTTATCGCCTTCAAAAGCCTCGCCGAAGTAGGAGAGCAGGGGTATTCTCCTGCATATCTCGGACTCGGCATAATTTATCATTGCCTTCAGGTGCAGTTCCGCGGCTTTCTGTCCCTTTTTATCCTTTCCGGAGATGAAATATCGAATTGTCCGTATATCGCCGTAGCCGAACAGCAGAAGACAATGGGAATCAAGACCGTCGCGTCCTGCCCGTCCGATCTGCTGATAATAACTTTCGATATTCTTGGGTAGATCACGGTGCAGGATAAAACGGATGTCCGGCTTGTCTATGCCCATACCGAAAGCGACGGTTGCAACCATTATCTGGACATCGTCCTTTATAAAAGCCCGCTGGTTTGATCGGCGTTCTTCGTCGCTTAGGCCTGCATGGTATGGGAGCGCCAGGAATCCCCGGGACCGAAGCATAGAAGCCGTTTCATCCACCCTGCGGCGTGTGGCACAGTAGATTATCCCGGATTGATCCGGGTATTGCCGGATAAAGTCCAGCATCTGGGAATCCGGATCCGACTTGATGCGTACCTCGAGGAAGAGCCCGGGGCGGTCAAAACCGGCGACAAAGACTTCCGGCCGGATCAGATTGAGGCTGCTGCAGATATCATGGCGTACCTGCTCTGTTGCAGTGGCCGTCAGGGCAATCCACACGCTCTTCGGGAATCGTGTACGCAGGGCGGCTATCTGACGGTATTCGGGCCTGAAATCGTGTCCCCACTCGGAAATGCAGTGGGCTTCGTCTATGGCTATACAGGAGATATCCAGTTGCTCAAGAAACCCGGCAGTTCGTTCCTGCAGCAGGGTTTCCGGTGCAGTATACAGCAGTTTTATCTCTCCACGGCTCAGCAGCCCCATGTTCTGACGGTATTCCTCAGCAGATAAGGAGCTGTTCAGACAGACGGCGGGTATACCGAGCTCCTTCAGCTGGGACACCTGGTCTTCCATCAGGGAGATAAGGGGAGAAACGACCAGAGTTAGTCCCTCCAGCACGAGGGCGGGAATCTGATAGCAGAGGGATTTTCCACCCCCCGTGGGCATTACAACGAGGGTATCCCTGCCGGCGAGGACAGACCCGATAATTTCCTTCTGCAGCGGCCTGAAACTGTCAAAACCGAAAACCCTCTTGGCAATTTTTTTTGCCTCTGTTGTAGATCCCATCATAGCCCTTTTATCTTAGCAGTTTTGTCAAGCAGACTGAACCGCCCATGTTTATACGTCAATCGTCAATACAGGATACCTGTATTAAACCAGGAAAAAGCGCCGTTGATTTCTTATTTCAGAGGTTTCGGAAAAAAGCGACATGGCATGGGCTTTCATTTTTCCCTGTGCTCTGAAAGAAGTTGCGCTATTTAAGGGACTCCCCTACAATGAAGCTATGAACAATAAGACGCTATTATTGCTGGGGTTGCTGGTATGGGTAATTCCGGGATTTGCCGGTGGAGAAAAGGAAGCGGAAAAGAAGGCCCTTCCAGGATATACAGGGATCGTTCATTACCTCGAAGGAAACGTAAGCATGGACGGAGAGTCCCTTGCCATAGGCGATACCGTTGCTCCTGGTTCCACGCTGACCACCGGCGAGGATTCCTACTGCGAGGTTGTTTTCGGCGGAAAGAATGTCTTTCGAATCCTTGAAAGTACCGTTGCGGTAATCGATCTGGAAAGGGGCAGGGGGAATATCCGGGTGGACAGAGGATCCATGGCCTTTCTCCTCAAACGGCTGTCTGCCCTGGATGCAGAGGAACCTGAATTCCTGGTGGATACTCCCTCCGCCGCTTTTGGGGTTCGGGGAACGGCCTTTTTTGTGGCCCTTGAGTCCCCTGCTTCGTCCTATGTCTGTGCCTGCAATGGCAGCCTCCAGGTGGAAGATGCGGCAGGAGGCAACATACAGGAACTCACCGGGTATCACCACAAGGCTTTACGCATTAAGAAAACCGGAGACGGGACTTTCGAATTTTCCGCCCCCGGTCTCCTGTACCACGATGATGAAGACATGAACAATCTTGCAAAAAGCATTGACGAGACAATTCCCTGGGGCCGCCGGGAGTATTAAAGGCTTCTATTCAACCACAATCTTCGAAAGCCATTTTACCCAGTTGGATCCGTCGTGGCTGCCGGCGGCCAGTCGCAGGGGAAATCCATGTACCCGGTGGAACTGCCTGCCGTTGAACTCCCAGGCAATCAGCATGTCATCTTTCATGGCTTCATTAACCGGAAAGCGCGTCCTGTAGGAGCCGTCGGGGGTCGAGAATATCACCATCTTTGCGTCCCGGCGTATTCCTGCCCGTTCAAGGAGGGTACGTACCGTAACACCTGTCCAGATTCCCGAATCAGTAAAGGTATCGACACAGATCAGATCCAGCTTTTCCCGGACCGTGGGCAGGGCTTTTACCTCCGCAAATGACAGGGAGAGGGGACGTCGCACTTTTCCGCTTACCGTAAGGCGGTAGCTCTCTTCGTCCAGGTCAAAGGGTTTTCCCGTTACATGAAGACCGTCAAAGAACTCACCGAACTCAAACTCCCGTTCCTCGGCTGCAGAAAAGGCCGCCAGGATAAAAATAAGACTTAGAACTGTCAGTACTTTTTTCATGTCCAGCTTCACCGGACTTCAGCTGCCTGCCTCAGTTTCTGCTGCCAGATGGTCTGATCGAAGCCATACAGAAAATCATTATCCGTTTTCAAAACAGGGTAGACTATGGATTTTCCCCCTGCGGGTTCAATTTTACGTTTTATTCTGACAATCTCTTTTTTCGGGAGTCTGTCCACCTGAAGATACCGAAAAGAAAGCCCCATACTCTCCAGGAGTTCCTTTGCCTCTCTGCAGTGATCGCAGAAAGAGAGACCGTAGAGCGTCAGTTCCGGTGTTTCAAGCCCGCCTTCCGGTTTGGTATAATCTGCCTTCATCAGGAGTTCCTCCCTGTCGATTCACTAGGTTTCTCAGAATCAGTTATATATATAATACACACTATATAAAGATAGTAGTTGTCTCCTGTCTGGTCAAGATAAAGTTGCCAAAACCGGGGTCGAGCAGTATTTTAAGCACCTATGAAGCGTAGTTTTAATTACACCCGAAAACCTGCCTGGATCCGCATGAGTCTTCTTACCAACAGGGATTTCAATACGATAAAAAAGAGGGTGGGAGAGCGCAGCCTCACAACGGTCTGCGAAGAAGCCCGCTGTCCCAACATCCACGAGTGCTGGGGAGAACACCGAACTGCCACCTTTATGATCCTGGGGGACACCTGTACACGGCGCTGCCGGTTTTGTGCGGTAAAAACCGGAATTCCCGGAGAAGTGGATCTGGCGGAACCCCTGAGGGTGGCCCGCACCATAAGCGAGATGGGAGCCGCCCACGCGGTCATTACCATGGTAAACCGGGACGATCTTGATGACGGAGGAGCAGCTGTCATGGCTGCCACGGTACGTAAGGTTCATGAACTATCGCCGGATTGCAGCGTGGAGGTGCTCTCCTCCGATCTGATGGGGGATAAAAAGAGCCTTGAAATCATGATGGATGCGGAACCGGAGATCATGAGCCACAACCTCGAGACGGTTCGACGCCTGACCTCCGGGGTGCGGTCAAGATCTGACTACGACCGTTCTCTGGGTTTTCTGCGAATGGTAAAGGAGATTGATCCTCAGAAGCTCACCAAGTCGAGTCTGATGCTGGGTCTCGGGGAAGAAAAGCATGAGGTACTGCAGACCATGGACGACCTCCGGGCGGTGGGGGTGGAGATCATCAACCTCGGGCAGTACCTTCAGCCTGGGCGTACTAATCTGCCGGTGGTCCGGTACTGGGAACCGGAGGAGTTCGACGAACTGAAAAACGCCGCCCTGCATCGGGGTTTTCTGCACTGCGAATCAGGCCCCATGGTACGTTCGAGCTACCACGCCGGCGACCAGTATCAGCTTATACGACAGCGGCTCCTGAGGGAAAGGGCTTAGAAATAAATTTCCGCCTTCAACTGTTCCCGCCGAAATCCTGTTTTCCGGGCAAGACTGAAAAGTTCGTAGATCATGTCGCTGTTTCCACAGGCATAGATTGTATCGAAACTGTTTAAAAAGTCCGGATTTGCCCGAAGGTATCCGGTTACCCTGCCGGAAAATGTACCTGAAGGTGCATCCCCCCTGCTGACACAGAGAATCAGTCTTCCGGAGCTAAAATCCCCGTGCAGGTAATCTTCCATAGCAAAGCGGACCCCATGGAGCAGGGTATAATCGGGTTGTTTCTCCGGTTCTGATGAGATGTGCACAAGGGAAGTAAAGGGAGCTATTCCGGTGCCCGTGGCGGCGAAGAGTATTCTTCCCTTCCGGCCTGCTTCAGGCAGAAGAAAGTCCCCGAAGGGTCCCCGGATTTCGAGAGAGTCCCCCGCTTTCAGCTCCGCCAGCACCGGGGTAACCAGACCTTGAGGGATGCGTCGGAAGAGGATGCGTCCTTCCCCTGATCCGGGTGCCGATGCAAGGGAGTATTCCCTCAGATGACCCATGCCTGCGGGCCCGGCCATTATGTACTGACCGGGTCTGAAGGAAAATGCTTCCAGGGAAAAATGTAAAGCATAGACTTCGTTGCCGAAATACTCCCTGGCGATTACCGGGCACAGCACAGGATCCTACCAGCCCCCGGAGGCCCCTCCGCCTCCGAAACCTCCACCGCCGCCGGAGAACCCGCCCCCGCCGAAGCCACCACGGGAGTAGCCGCTTCTGCCGCGGCTGCCTGCGCTGCCAAGCAGGGCCCCCCAGAACAGGGCGCTGCCGAAGGAACCGCCCATTCTGCGGCGCCGGAAGATCATGCTGAGAAAAATGATCACGGCGAAGGCAAAAAAGTTAAAAGCCGCGCCTTCTTCGCTTCTCGATTGTTCCCGTTGCGAGGCGGCCAGCGCCTGGGGAGATATATCCGCTTCGCCGCTTACAATTCCTCCGATGGCCTGCACCGCCTTCAGAATCCCCCCGTCAAAATCGCCGGCCCGGAATCGGGGCTGAATTATCTCCCGGATAATAAAGCCGCTCTTGATGTCTGTCAGGCTGCCCTCAAGGCCGTAGCCTGTCTCGATACGGATCTTTTTCTCCTTCATGGCAACCAGAAGCAGCACCCCGTCGTCCCGGTCGGCGTTTCCCAGCTTCCACTGGTCGGTAACCCGGATGGAGTAAGCCTCCAGGGATTCTCCTTCAAGACCCGGAAGCGTCAGGACGGCGATCTGTGGACCCGCCTGTTTTTCCACCGCTTCAAGATAGGCGGATATCTCCTCTTCGGCCCTGGCGGAGAGGATTCCCGCCTGATCGTTTACCCGTCCTGTAAGAGGCGGTACCTCCAGGGACAGAAGCGGGAGACTGAATAGCAGGAGAAACAGGGATATCAGGACCGTTACTGTACCTTTTCTTATCTTCACGATCCGCTCTCCAGTTCTTCCGGGGCGTTTCCCAGTTCGTTTGTATCCTTCTGCCGCCTTTCGACCTTCTGGGCGAGAATATCTCCGCACTCCTTTACCGCTTCAACAATGGCATCGGCAATCTTTCCTGCGGAGATTTTGCTGATCATTCCGTTCACAATGCTCGTCCAGGTTTCCGGATCGACCTTCTCGTTTATCCCCCGGTCGGCAATCAGTTCGACCCGGCGTTCCAGCAGGGAGACAAAAATAAGGATACCCGTGTGGTCCAGGGTATCATGGACGCCTGCTTCCATAAAGTGTCGCCGGGCCCGGGCCTGGACCGCTGCGGCCATCGCTTTTTTCGGTATGATCAGCCTGTCAACTCCAGGTATCTGGGCCAGAAAATAGGCAAGGGCGCCGGAGAACAGGGCAATCCAGCTGTAAATAAAAGGCAGCAGCCCGGGATTGAAATCCCAGTACAGGGCGGAAAAAAAGGCCTCCATTCTGCTGTCCATAAGTGCCGCAGCGGTAAAGACAATAAAGCCGACGATGAGCGCGAAGACCAGCTCCCGGAACCCGTAGTCGTCACTCTCGGCGATTACGGCGGTGGCTATTTCTCCGCCGCTTTTTTTTTCTGCCTCCGCGACAGCTGCGGCGATACGCCGGCTGTCGTTTTCAGATAATAGTGGTTTCATATGTATTTCCTAAAAGGATACCTGCGGTGCGCTGGATGCTCCCTCGGTTGCGGAAAAATAGGCCTTTTCCCGGAAACCCATCATGTTGGCAATGATTACCCGTGGAAACTGCCTGATGTAGGTGTTATAGCTTCGTGCAGTCTCGTTGAAGCGCTGTCGTTCCACGGCTATGCGATTCTCCGTACCTTCCAGCTGATCCTGCAGAGCCAGAAAGTTCTGGTTTGACTTCAGATCGGGATAGTTCTCGGTAATCATCAAGAGGCGCTGAAGGGCGGAACCAAGTCCCGCCTGGGCCTCCTGAAAACGTGCAAAGGCTTCCGGATCCTCCAGCAGGGACTCATCCATCTGCATAACTCCGCCGGCTCTGCTCCTGGCCTCGGTAACGGCGGTGAGGGTCTCCTGCTCCTGATTTGCAAAACCCTTGACTGTCTCCACCAGATTGGGAATCAGATCGTAGCGGCGCTGGTACTGGTTCTCCACCTGCGCCCAGGCAGCCTTGACGGATTCATCCATGCTTACCATGGAGTTGTAGGTACTCCGGAAACTGCTGTACATTAAAAAAAGGAGAACGAAAATAACACCCAGGACTATAAGTCCCGTACGTAATCCCTTGCTCATTGAACCTCCCGGCCCGGTGCTGCGGACACCATTTTTCTGTATGTATCACACTATAATACAAAGGAGACGTTCCATCGTCCACCACCCCGGCTTTTACCTGGAGGTATTTCTGAAACTCCTTGTAAAAAATGGAACCCTCATCTATTATATCCGGCAATGATCGATTTCAGTTCCGGACCACAGGTGTATTGTATCGGTATCAAGGGTACCGGAATGTGCGCACTGGCAGAATACTGTCGGCATGCAGGGGCCAATGTGGAGGGCTCGGATGTACAGGAGGTCTTCTATACCGATGAGATCCTGAAGTCTCTTGAAATACCCGTGCATACGCCCTTCAAAAGCGGGAATCTTCCCTCCCATATCGACTATCTTTTCTATTCCGCCGCCTATGACGCGGACAACAACCCGGAACTGGCGGAAGCCTCCCGGAGGGGCATCCCGGGAATGAGCTATCCCCAGGCTTTGGGGATGATCTCCCGGGGACAGCCCACCGGCGCGGTGGCCGGGGTCCACGGTAAAACCACGACCACTGCCCTGGCGGGTTCCATGGCTCAGGCCGCGGGCCTTCCCGTGGGAGTGATTGTCGGGTCGGGGGTTTCAAACTTCGACGGGCGCTCCTGCCTCTTCCTGGGAGACAAGGGTCTCATTGCCGAGACATGCGAATACCGTCGGCACTTTCTGAACATTTCTCCCCGCTGGCTGATTGTAACCAGTATAGAACCGGACCACCTGGATTATTTCAGGGATTACGGCGACATATTCGACGCCTTTACCGAGTACGCCCTGAAGCTGCCTGAAAACGGGACTCTTATCTACTGTGCGGACGATGCCGGGGCCTCGGAACTGGCCGGAAAAATGCGCATCCTTCGTGCCGACCTTCGCCTGATACCCTACGGTTTTTCCGCGGACGGCGAATATGGTATTCAAAATTACCGGGTGGAGGGAGAGCGGCTTGTTGCAGAACTGGCCGGTTTCAGTAAGCCTCTCCGGCTCCGCATCCCCGGCCGCCACAGCGTTCTGAATGCCGCCGCCGCCGCTGCCCTTGTAACTGTCATGGGGGCGGATCTGGGACTGAGTCTGGACAGGCAGAAACTGCTTTCTGGCTGCGAAGAATTCCGGGGAAGCCGCAGGCGCAGCGAGATAGTCGGCGAGGCCGGAGGGATACTCTTCATGGACGACTACGCCCATCATCCCACGGCAATACGCACCACCCTCCGGGGACTGCGGGAGTTCTATCCCCACCGGCGCCTGGTAGTGGATTTCATGTCCCACACCTATTCCCGTACGGCAGCCCTTTTCGACGGATTTGCCGCAGCCTTCGGCGATGCGGATGAACTGGTTCTCCACGATATTTACGCCTCTGCCCGGGAGGATTCCGGGGGAGTGAGCGGAGAACAGCTTTACCGGAAAACCGCGGAGAACCACCCCTCCGTACGCTACTATCCTGAACCGGCGGACTCCCTGGAAGAGCTGGATTCTTTGCTCTCTCCGGGAGACCTTTTCATCAGCATGGGAGCGGGAAACAACTGGCTGGTAAGTCACGAACTCTATAAACGACGGAAAGGAAGGTCAGCATGATCAGCATGACGGGTTACGGCTACTGCGAGGAGGAAACCGAGAAGCTCTATCTCTCGGTGGAGATAAAGTCGGTTAACAACCGCTACCTGGACATTCAGATCAATCTTCCGCCTTTTTTGAATCCTCTGGAACCTCGGCTGCGGGAGTTCATCAGCTCCCGGGTCCGACGGGGAAGAGTCGAGGTGTATATACGTCTGCGGGAGCTGGAAGAGGAACTGAAGGTTCACCTGGACCAGTCAGTGGCTTCCGAGTATGCGGAAATCCTGCGGCGGCTTGCCGAACAGACGGGAATAACGGAACCCCTGCGCCTTGATCATCTGCTGGGAATGGAGGGTATTCTGAAAAGTACCCGGAGCCGCGACCTCGAGCGTTACTGGGATGCAATTCAGCCGCTTTTGAGCCGGGCCTTTAATGATTTTTCCCTCACCCGTAAAAAGGAGGGGAGTGCGACAAAACAGGATATTCTCCGGCATATCGAAATTATCCGGGAGGCTCTTTCAGGGGTGGAGGTTTTAAAAGACGACCTGGAAAGCTACTTTACGGAAACCGTGCGGGGAAAATTCCAGGAGGTCGTGGGAGACCAGGTGGAGGAGAGCAGGGTTCTGACGGAAATCGCATCCCTGATGGTCAAATACTCCATCAACGAAGAGCTTGTACGCCTTAAAGGACACCTGAAGAGTTTCAGCAGCATTGCGGAATCCGAGGATGCCGTGGGAAAAAAACTTGATTTTCTGGCCCAGGAGATACACCGGGAAATAAATACCATCGGATCAAAAAGTGTTCAGTACGATATCAGCAGCGGCGTCGTTTCCATGAAGGACGCCCTTGAAAATATACGGGAGCAACTGAGAAATGTCGAATAGAAGAGGAATTATTGCCATATCAGGAAAGAGCGGCTGCGGTAATACCACCGTCACTCATCTGGTGGCCGAAAAGCTGGGCTTTCGTGTGGTGAACTATACCTTCCGGACCATGGCCAGGGAGATGGATATCTCCTTCGACGAGCTCTGTGCTCTGGCCGAAAAGGACGATGCCTACGATCTCAGACTCGACCACAGGCAGGTCGAACTCGCCAGGGAGGGTAACTGTGTTCTGGGTTCCCGCCTCGCTATCTGGCTTTTGAAGGAGGAAGCGGACCTGACAGTTTTTCTCGACGCCTCCCTGGAAATACGGGCCGAACGCATCGCATCCCGTGAGGGAGGAACACACATCGAGGTTATGGAAAAAACCGTCGCCCGGGACCAGCGGGATCATGAGCGCTATAAAAGAATTTACGGTTATAATAACGACGATTACCGTTTTGCCGATCTCATTATCGACACCTCCGTGTCGGACCAGTACGAGGTTGCCGGACAGATAGTTCAACAGTACCGTAATCTCGGCAGGGATTGAGTCTCAGGGACATTTTCTGCTATAATTCCATGCAATATACAGAGTAAGGCGGTTTAGATGATAATTCCATTGGACCTACTGGTGGACAACACGGACAACGTATACGAAATGACCTGCGCCGCCATTCGCCGGGCTGTACAGGTTACCATTACCGGAGACGAGGAGCTCGAAGAGGACGGCGGTAAGGTTGTATCCACGGCGATCAAACAGGTCCTTACACGGACCGTGCAATACAGGCTTGAAGAGTAAATCAGCTTTGCGGCATCATGAACCACCGGTACTTCCGGTGGTTCTTCTTTTTGGTCCCACCGGGGTCGGCAAGACCGATCTTATCCGGAACCTTCCGGTTGAATACTTCGAGGTAATAAGCGCCGACTCCATGCAGGTCTACCGCGGTATGGATATCGGGACCGCCAAACCGGACAGGGCTTTTCGTGAGCATATTCCCCATCATCTCATCGATATCCGGAATCCCGGGGAGCAGTTTCACCTGGGTGATTTTATCCGCCTGGCCGACGAAGCTGTGCTGGATATCCTGAAAAGGGGCAGACTGCCTGTTATCTCGGGAGGAACGGCCTACTACTTCAAGCATTTTCTCTACGGGCTGCCCGAGGCCCCTTCATCGGATCCGCACATACGGGCGGAACTGGCGGCGAGGGTGCAGAGAGAGGGACTCGAGCCCTTGAGGGAGATGCTGCACCGGGTTGATCCCGTCTCCGCCGAAAGGATAGATGCCAGCGATGCCTACCGTATACAGCGTGCCCTGGAGGTCTACATGAGCAGTGGGCGTCCCCTGTCGTCCTTCAGGCTTCCTGAAAAGCTGCGGGAGGGGCTTGATCCCCTGATTATAGGTCTTACAAGACCCCGGGAAGAACTGTACCGGCGAATCGACAGGCGTGTGGAAGAGATGTTCGCTGCGGGGCTTCCCATGGAAGTGGCGTCCCTGAAGCAGGCAGGATATGGTCCGGGGGACCCCGGCATGAAAGCCATCGGTTACCGCGAGTTCTTCGAAGGGGAAGAGGAGCCGCTGCCCCGGATCCAGACTGCGAGCCGCAGATATGCCAAACGGCAGCTCACCTTTTTCCGGACCCTCCCCGGAACGATCTGGATGAATCCTGAAGAAGGGGAAGAGATCATCTCCAGGATCTATTCGTTTTTCAACTCCCGGAAAGAGTCGATTTCCCGGATCTCTTCGGTTTCCAGCGAATAGATATGATAATCCTCCTTATCCCGTCGAAGCCTGACCCTCTCCGTATGCTCGCTTACGTCTATCCTGATGCTCTCCTCCACGTCTTCCGGGTCCCCGCCTGCGGGCTGGGCGAAGATACAGGTGACCAGGAACTCTGCCTCTGCCATTTGACGGATGGAAATATCCGCGGCACCGAATACGAACTGTCCCCGTTTCAGGGGAGGGAGTCCCGAATCGATCCACTCCTGGGCAGATAAAAAGGGCGGCGGACCTCCGACGGAATAGGCCTTTGTTACCCTGGTAATTACCGTGAGTCTGACGGCCGATTCAATATAACGGCTGCCGGCGCCGTCGGTAGTACAGGCGTCCATGGTATCATGGTCCAGGCGGTTCATGCTCTCGTAAAAAAGACGTACCACCTGTTCAGGGTTCAGCCCCCGGGTGGGAGGCGGGACAGAGGCTTTCTGCAGAAGGTTGGCAGTCAGCAGGGTTCCGGCGACAACAAGGATCCCGGCAATTGTGAGGGGAATCCTGTAGCGGTGGAAGAATCTACGCAGAATGCCACGCCTGTGAATAAGCTTCTCCCTGCGACGTGCAAGGCTTCGTATACGCAGTAGATCTGCCTTCGATAACGCGGGAGCGGCTTCCGTCTCCACTTTTTTCAGGAGATCATGCAGCCGGGATAAATCCGGATTATCTGCGCTTCCATCGAGGATCTTGTCGATGTATTCCACTGTCTCCCGGTATAACTCCGGCTTTATCAGGCGGAGGGATACAAACTCAGCCCTGCGCATACGCTCCCTGAGTTCTCCGATGTCGGACACGGCCAATGAAGGTCCGGCAACAAAAGGATGACGTCCCGTCAGGGCAATGCAGGCAAGAAGGGCAAAGGAATAAGCAGCTGACCGGGTTCCCCTGATATCGGGATGCCTGAAGGCTTCGTAAACCTGCAGCAGTTCTTCTTCCCTGAAGCAGCCCCGCTGTTTTTCCGCCATGGAGGGGGAGAGAACCATAACCCCTCCGTCGTCGAGCAGAAAGACCGAGGAGGCGTCGAAGTGTTCAGGTTCTTTTTTCGAACTGAAAATCAGTTCATGGGCTGCAAGGACCTTTCTCAGGCATGGCAGATCGAGCTTGCCGTCGGCAATGATCCTGGAGAGACGTGTCCCTTCAAAACGGGGTCCGATACAGTAGCGTCCCTGGTTTTCGATGTATCCCTCCACCGGCCATTCGTCAAGCCTGCCGTTCCTGTATATCCAGGCCGTATCCGGGGTGTTCCCTGAACGCAGGTTCCAGATATCCGGCCGACTTCCGGGGCTTATCTTTATTCCCGTGTAGTGTCTGCCCTCGCGTCGAAGTTCAATTCTGGTGGAGTCGATCCGGTCTATTATGCTGTTCATCAGGGCTGAAAGTCCTCTTCTGAAAAGATACTGGCGGTAAATATTTCCATTCTGGTTTCAGGGTCTTCCAGGGCTTCTGGAGGAAGTCCCGCCTTGCGGCAGGTATGCAGGGCAAACTCCTCGCGGTTCCATCCCTGTTCGGTGGCCACCTGGGGAAGCAGGACCCCGCTTCTGTATCCTCTGGTTAAATACAGGCCGTGGGTTCCGGGTTCAAGCTCCTTTAGGGAATCGACCTGCACAAGGGGAGACAACACCGATATCTCTATGCTGATTTCCTGGAACTCCTCTTTTGAAAGGGGAGAAAAGCGGGGGTCCCGAAAGGCGCTGGAAAGAGCCATGGATGCAATCGTCTCATGCAGAGCGCTGCGGCTTGTCATGTTGCCGATGCAGCCACGGAGATCTCCTGCCTTTCTTAAGGTAACAAAGGCCCCCGTTTTCTGCCAGAGAACAGGATGTTCCTTGCTGAAGGAGGCAAAGCTGCTGAAGAAGTCTGCCGGAACAGAAAGACCGAGTTCCCGGCCTATTGTCCATCGGGCAAGCGAAAGGAGAGCTCTTTGTTCTTCTTCTGACAGATCGGTAAAGGTCTGCATGAAATCTCACCCCTGCTTATTCCGTTTTTTCCACCCCGGTGCCAGGCGATTCAAGCCAGAGGGCAGCGGAGTACTGTGGTCCTTCCCCATGATACCACCTGCCCGGGGAAGCGTGAAAGTGCATATTCAGGAGCTTCAGCAAAATTCTTCCCCTTTCCCCATGGATTGTTCCGTTTTCATGATCTTCCGGAAAATTCGCGCTGACCATGGGAAAATAATCCCCTCCCAGGTTTTCCAGGAGCTTCAGTCCGGGATCCAGAAGAGATTCGTTTTCAGAGCCGAAGAGCACCGGAAGGACTCTACCGGAAAAACCGAGATTCCCCAGGGCACTCAGGATCAGATCGAAACAGGGTTCTTCTTCAAAGGGGATTCTCCCAGGACGAAAGGCAGATCCCATGCCGGCAAGCTCGTCAAGTTTTTCCCGGGGAACAGGAAGCACGCCGAAGGGGGTGTGAAATCCCGAATAGTCGGGCAGCCAGATGCTCTCTTCTTCTTCCCTGTGTACCAGGGCCATGATGACTACCGCCTTCACGGAAGAAAGAGGAAGCTGTTGAAGCGCCCAGGCCAGGCCGGAACCTGCATAGTCCAGCCCGCCATGGGGAACCATGGCGGCGGCAGCACGTACAGGCTCAGCCGGAGGGAGGGCGGCCCTGCGTTCAGTCATAAGGGCGGAGAAATCCGTCCTGTCCCGGGGAAAAAAATGGCCGTCGGAGAGCAGGGGGCGAATACCGTCCTCTGCGGCGGAGAGGGGATAATCCATCATGAGTCATGGCCTTCCAGAAGACGGCGGAGCCGGTCTTCATCCATGCTGATGGCGAGATTTTTCTCCTGGGTCGGGAGGACCGTCCCGGTCTTTCCCTCCCGGGGGCGACGCAGGTATTTTACCTGGGTATAGTAGCAGTCTCCTCCACCGCCACGACGGGCCTTGCTGTAATGGAGCGCCAGGTTTCCGGCGTCCAGCAGAACCTCCAGGGGAGGGCTCTTGCCCTTCGGTCCCCGAAGGAAGATGTGCCCCCCGGGATAATCCCTGGCATGGACCCAGTAATCGTTGCCCCTGGCCCATTCCCTGAGCAGCTTGTCGCTCTCCCGGGCATTACGCCCGGCAATGATCTGCCATTCCCGGGAAAAGAAATATGCTCCGGGGCGGCTGCTTTCTTCTGCCGGCTTTCTGCTCCGTTTTTCCGGAGGCCCGGGGATTCCTTCAAGGTCGGCAAGCTCCCTGGCCTTTTCGCAGGTATCGACAAAGTGCTCTGCCTGATCGGCTTCCCGGCGTATATCATTAATCTCTTCCAGCGCCCGTTTCCGCCGGCGTTCTTCCTTTTTCCTCAGATTGAAGTATCTCTGGGCGTTCTCCTGGGGAGACAGGGCGGGATCAAGGGGAATCTGAAGGGTTTTTTTCCCGCTGAAGTCCTCCGCCTCGAGCCAGCGGTCCCCGGGCTTTATCCTATGCAGGTTCGCCAGAATAAGGTCCCCGGTGGATTCTTCGCCGGGAAGGTTCTCCTCCCGTGCTGCGGCGGCTTCGAGTCCATTCAGCCGCCCCCGCAGGGAGCTGCTGTAGCGCCGCCATCGGTTCAGGAGCTCGTTTCTTTTCTGCCTGAAGGCCTCTTCGGTTTCCTGTCGTGTGTAGAGTTCTTCAACCAGGGAGTTGTAATCCCTGTGCCCGGAATAGTCCTCGAGGGAAAAACGTGCATCCGGTTCCTGGTACTCTTCCTGCCAGGGAAGAAAGCTGCCTCCCGATACCTCTCCCCGTGCAGGACGCCGGTAAAAGGCGTCGATGATCTCTCCTGTCTCCCGACAGAGGATTATGTTTCCCGCGTTTCCCCAGAGACGGAGCCACAGACTGAGGGTTTCGTCTCCCTGAAGAATCTGAATCTCCACCAGGCGCTGGCCGGGCACCTGACGGGCGTCAAGGATTCTGCAGCCTTTTATTCTGGACCTCAGCAGCTGGGAAAAGCGCTGCAGTTTGATCTGACGTTTTACCTTGCCCGTAATTCTGTGAAGCCGGGTTTTTCCCTGTTTCAGGGAGATATAGAGTCCAAGACGGCCCCGGGGACCTTTTCCAGGCTTGAACAGTTCAAGCACCAGAGAGGAATAATCGGGCTGAATGATGTTCTGAATAAAGCCCCCGGAGAGCTCGAGTTCCGTGAGGATTTGATCGATCTCGCGCCAGTTGAGGGACATTTATTCGCCGATAATCCCGGCGCAGGAGCGGAAGGTCTCAAGATCAGCGGCGGAGAAAAAGACAAAGATTACTTTTTTGGGAAGGTCATTCTCCCGCAGAAAATCTGCCACCGTTGTATAGGCGATCGGAGCAGCCTGCTCCTTCGGAAAGCCGTAAACCCCGGTTGAGATGGCGGGAAAGGCGACGCTCCTGCAGCGCTTTTCCCTGGCGATGTTGAGACTGTTCAGGTAGGCCTCGGCAAGCTGTTTCCGGGCGACCTCATCGTCTCCGCCCCAGCGGGGACCCACGGTATGAATGACGTATTTTGAAGGAAGGTTTCCTGCGGTGCTCAGTACCGCCTTCCCCACCGGCATGCCGTGGGGGTACTCCTTCTGCCGGATTTCCCGGCAAGCTGCCAGGATCGCCGCGCCTCCTGCGCGGTGGATGGCCCCATCTACTCCGCCTCCGCCCATGAGACTTGAGTTGGCTGCGTTGACAATCGCATCCACCTGGAGTGTGGTAATGTCGCCCTGAATGATCTCTATCCTCTCTTCAGTTGTCTCCATCCCTTATCCTCCTGCTCGATCTGCGTTTTTAGAGTTCCCCATTTGTAATACAGGAAAGCTCATGGATAAAGCTCTCCATGTCTTTTCCGGAACCTATACTGATACGCAGAAAATCCCTGGTGCGGGGCTTGGAAAAGAACCGGACCAGGAATCCCCTGTCTTTCAATATAGCATACAGTTTTTTTGCAGTGGTAAAAGAGGGAGCGGCAAAAAGGAAATTGGCCTTTGATGGAAGTACCCGCCAGCCCGCATCCGTCAGTTTTGCCGCGGTCCATTCCCTGACGGCAATCAGCTCGTCCCGGCATTTTTCAAAATAGCCGGTATCCTCCAGGGCCGCAACGGCAATCTCCTGTCCCAGACGGGATACGGGGTAGGAGTTGAAGGCGTCCTTGGTTCTGGTCAGTGCTTCTATCAGATCCGGATGACCGGCGGCGTAGCCCAGTCGCAGCCCGGCCAGGGAATAGCTTTTGGAGAGGGTACCGACTACAAGCAGATTCGGATAGGTATTTACAAGGTCGACCACGCTTTCTCCGCCAAAGTCCACGTATGCCTCGTCCACGGCTATCAGACGGTCCTGCCTGGTTGATTCAAGCAGAGTGATAATCTCGCTTCTTGTAACAGCGATTCCCGTGGGGGCATTGGGGTTTGCCAGGATTATCCCGCTGTAATCGGATTCGGCGGCGATTTTCCTGAAGAGCCCGGTATCCACAGAAAAATCCTCCCCCAGGGGGACCTCCCTGTACGAAAGTCCGTGAAAGGAACAGAAGACCGGATAAAAGCTGTAGCTTACGTCAGGAAAAAGGACAGGACCATACTCTTCGTCAAAGAAGGCGTAAAAAAGATGGGCGAGGACTTCGTCCGAACCGTTGCCGCAGAAGATGTTTTCCTTTCCCAGGCCGAAGCGCTTGGCGAAGGCTTCCCTCAGGCGTGTCGAGTCCGGGTCCGGATAGAGTCTCAGACGGGATGCATCAAAGCTGTGCAGAAGCTCATCCACCCCCGGGGCCGGGGGAAAAGGGTTCTCGTTGGTGTTCAGCTTTATATACTGTCTGTTCTGGGGCTGTTCTCCCGGAACATAGGGAGTAAGGGCCCGCACTTTTCTTGAATACATGATATCTCCTCTGCTGTGCTCAAAAATCCTGCACTTCCTTGACCGCACCGATTAAATAGAAGGACCCCATCACCAGGATCGGCTCATGCGGAGATGCCAGCTCCTGTACCCGGCGTACCGCTTCTTCCGTGTCTGGGATCAGTTCGGTCCCCGGGAAATTCCGGGATACCAGCTCGTGAACCCTATCCGGTCTGCTCGCACGGAAAGTCCCGGGTCTGGTTACGACGATACGGGAGAGCCCGTCGGGCAGAGCCGCGACAACTCCCTCCACATCCTTGTCCTCGGCGATGGCGAAAAGAAGGACGCCTCCTTCAGGATGTCGTGTCCGGAAAAGGGCTGCAGTGGCCTCTGCCGAACGGGGTGTGTGGGCACCGTCGTATATCCATATCCTGTCCCCGGATCTGACGGTCTCGAAGCGGCCCGGGAGCCGGGTGGATTCAATGGCCCCGGTATATACTTCTGCCGGGATGTTCCCCACTTTTCCTGCCGTAAGCTGTACCGCCCGGGCAGCCAGGGCGGCGTTCATTCCCTGGTGCCTCCCGGGAATTCCTGGTCTCGCATGAATACAGGGACCTCCGGGAAGCTGAAACTCTACTGTTTCATTTTCCCCCGGGGAAACACGAAGTTCAGTGAGTCTGAACAGGGGACTGTGCCGCTTATCTGCGATCTCCGTGAGGACCGGGAAGGCCTCCGGATTGAGGTCGCCGAGGAGTACCGGAATCCCCTGTTTAATGATCCCGCCCTTTTCTGCTGCAACTTCGGCAATGCTGTTCCCAAGGAGCCGGGTATGTTCAAGCTCGATGGATGTGATTACCGAAATCTCGGGATTTACGATATTGGTTGCATCCAGCCGTCCCCCCAGACCTGTCTCCAGCACTGCCCACTGACAGCCGGCTTCGCGAAAAGCCAGAAGGGCCGTAAGCGTCAGAAGCTCGAAGGTCGTAGGGTTCGATCCGTCGCCGAACCAGTCGGGCCGAAAGGCTCCGCGTATGCGATTTATCGTATCCAGGAGGATCTCTCCCGTCAGATATTCCCCGTCCAGCATGAAACGTTCACGGTAACTTTGTACATGAGGGGAGGCGTACACCCCGGTTCGATAGCCCGCCTCCCGTAATATGCTTCCCGCAAAGGCACAGGTCGAACCTTTACCCTTGGAACCGGCGACATGAATGATGGAGAAGGATTCCTGGGGATCGCCGAACTCTCCGGCAAGGAACCTCATGCGGTCCAGCCTGAAGGGCCGCAGATTATCCGCGGTACGGCGTTCGAAATTGGTAAAACCCTCTATCCAGCCGAAGGCCTCCGCGAGGGGGGCGGGAAGGGCTTCCCTCATCTTCTTTTCTGGACCGCGTTCTTGTGTGCGGGAAAACCCTCGTATTCAGCGAGAACTGCAACATGTTCCGCCAGAAGGGCATTGCCGGCTTTGGTGGCGTAGATAACAGAAGAGTACTTCATGAAATCCCGTACCGAAACAGGGGAATAGGTCCGGGCTCGTCCGCCGGTGGGCAGGACAGCGTTGGCCCCCACTGCATAATTGGCTGCAGAAAAGGGTGTATTGTCTCCGAGGATTATCTCCCCGGCGTTCCGGATGAGGGGAAGCACGTCGAAGGGTTCATGACACTGTACCTGCAGGTGTTCCGGTGCATAGAGGTTGACGATCTCCGCAGCCTCCTCTATCGAGTCGGCGTAAATGACAGCGCCATAGCCGGAAAAGACGGAGCTGACAAAATCCTTCCTGGGCTGGGGCAGTTTTTCAATTTCCGCGGCAAGATGTTCAGCAGCCCTGCCCGCCACCGTCTCATCGGTACATACCAGAACTGCAGAGCTGTCGGCACCGTGCTCAGCTTCGGTCAAAAGATCGATGGCAAGGAGGTATGGATCCGCCTTGGCGTCGGCAAGCACTGCTGATTCCGAAGGACCCGCCGGCAGTCCCACATCAACGGTGTCGGACAGGAGCCGCTTTGCAGCGGCCACGTACATACTTCCGGGTCCGATAATCTTGGCAACCGGTTTTACTGATTCTGTTCCCAGGGCCATGGCGGCGACTCCGTGGGCCCCTCCGAAGCGGTAAATCTCCTCTATGCCGCAGATCTCCGCGGTATAGAGACAGGCAGGATCGATGCTTCCGTCCCTGTTGGGCGGAGTAAGAACCGCAATCCGCGGGACTCCTGCCACGGTGGCAGGGACACCGAGCATGTAGAGCATGGAGGGAAAACTCCCGCGACCCCGGGGAACATAGAGGGCTGCCGAGTCGATGGGGCTTGCACGTTCACCGGCAAACACACCGGGCCGAATTTCCATCATCTCCATGGACCTGGAAAGCTGGGCCTCATGATAAGAACGGACATTCTCGATGCAGAAGAGCAGAGCATCCTTGACCTCGTCCGCCAGGTTTTCCCTGGCCTGATCAAACTCCTGCTCCCCGACGCGGAAGGGGTGGAGGTCCAGGTCGACCTTGTCGAGTTCGAGACTCAGCTCCTTCAGCGCGGCGTCTCCGTTATCCTGTATCCGCCGGATAATGTCATGAACCGGGTCCATTACACTGTTGATGTTGATTTCTGATCGCTGCAGAATAGAGGTTTTCTGTTCATTGTTTAAGTCGCGCCAGCGCCGTACCGGTATATCCATCCCATCCTCCGGCTGTAACTGTAGTACGAGCCAATTCCTCTGGTCAATACAGAACCTTTTTCTTATAATGACGCTGATGTGTGTTCCAGATCATCCTGCGGATATTGATTTTTTCCCCAAGCCCCTGGTCATGGGTATAATAAATTGTACCCCCGATTCCTTTTTCCCCTCATCCCGGGCCGCCGCTCTGGCGGATGCCTCCAGAAAAGCGAGACAGCTGATTGCGGAGGGTGCTCACATCCTCGACCTGGGAGGGGAATCGTCCCGGCCGGGAGCCGATTATGTGGATGAGGCCGAAGAGCTGCGCAGGGTCATTCCCGTGGTGGAGGAGATCCGGAAAACCTCTCAGATCCCCATCAGCATCGATACCCGGAAAGCCGGCGTCGCAGAGGCTGCCTTTAAGGCGGGTGCCGACATTATCAATGATATCTCCGCTCTGCAGGATGATGCAGCCATGGCAGGGATAATAGCGGATTATGGCGGATACGTCGTCCTGATGCATAAAAAGGGCAGCCCCCGGGATATGCAGCTTGAACCCCACTACGTGAACGTCCTGGATGAGGTACTGGCCGAGCTACAGCTGGCGGTGGAGAAGGCTCTGAGGGCGGGTATTAAAAAGGAGAAGATTATTCTCGATCCGGGAATAGGCTTCGGCAAGCGGCATCAGGATAATCTCGACCTTCTCAGAAATATACCCCGGATCAACGAGCTGGGATATCCGGTGCTGATAGGTCATTCGAGAAAATCCTTCCTGGAAAAGATTTGCGGCCGTGGGGTGGACGAGCGGATTTATGCAAGCATAAGCGCCGGGGTACTGGCTCAACTGAAGGGTGCCGCTGTACTGCGGGTTCATGATGTGGCCGCGACCCTGGATGCCGCAGCGGTCGTGCGGGCTGTAGAAGGAGAAGGCACTGTATGGAGTGGCTGAACCAGATCTGGCTCTTCCGGGATGTAATCCGTCCCCTTCTGGATATCCTCATTCTCTCCTTTATTATCTATCAGATTTACCAGATCCTCGTTCAGACCAGGGCCATTCAGCTGGTAAAGGGTGCCTTTCTGATGACCCTGATCTATGTTCTGGCCTTTTTCCTGGAGCTTTCCACCCTGCTGTGGATCATGAACGGTCTTGCCACGGTTCTTGTCATTATTATCGCCATCGTATTTCAGCCGGAACTGCGGAATATTTTTACCACCATCGGCCGGGGAGAGTGGCTCAGACTGCAGAACAGGGGTACTTCCTACCAGCTGGACAGTGTTCTGAATGCCGTGGAGGTTCTTTCCGGGAGGCAGAGGGGTGCGCTCATCGTATTCAGCCTCAAGGTCGGCTTAAAGAATATAATCGAAACCGGCACCCGCCTGAATGCGGACATCAGTTCTTCCCTGATCCTGACGATCTTCGGCCATGATACTCCCCTGCATGACGGGGCCATTGTTCTCCAGGGGGGAGAGATCGTTTCCGCCGGCTGTTTTCTTCCCCTCTCAGAGCAGTCGGACATCCGCCGCAGCTTTGGAACCCGCCACCGGGCGGCCCTGGGGCTGGCGGAAGAGACCGATGCCGCGGTTCTTATCGTGTCCGAAGAGACCGGCGCTATTTCCCTGGCCTATAACGCCAATCTCTACTACGATCTTACAGTCCAGGAGGTTCGCCTGACCTTGAGACGACTCCTGAACATCCACGAGGATGAACGGGAAGAGGAGGCTGCCGCAATTGAATCCTAGACAGCTGCTTGAACGCATAGCCCATAACTGGCCGGTAAAGGTTCTGTCCGTAGCCCTGGCGGTGCTTCTTTTTCTGTTCTACAGAATATCAAGCCTGGAGGAACGTTTTTTCAGTGTACCCCTGGATCTCAGGATCAACGAAAACCTGGTACCCGCAGGTCCCTATCCGCGAAACGCCAGGGTTACAATCCGCGGTGACCAGGAAGCTGTATTCAATATTATCGAGGACGATATACAGGTTTTCGCCGACTTTACCGATTTCCGGCGGGAGGGTGTCTTCAGGGCCCCCCTGCAGTATCACAGGCAGGGTACTGCCCTTAACGTTGATTATCTTGAAATAAGTGTTGAACCGGTTGAGTTGAGGCTGGAACTGGAAGAAAAACGGGAGAAGATAGTGGATGTCGTTCCCAACATTGTCGGTTATCCGGCCCGGGGCTACGAGCTCGGACAGTATTTCGTTTCCCCCGAAAAGATCCGTATAGAAGGCCCGAAAAGCAGCGTACAGGATCTGCGGTCCATCATGACCGATCCCATCGATCTCACCAATCTGCGCAGTTCCATAACCCTCAAAGTCGGTTTTGAAACAGCCCCCGAGGATATGCTCCGTTTTCCCGATTTCAAGGAAGTCGAATTCCGGGGCATTATTCAGGAGACCCGGCTTATCAGAACCTTCGATAACATCGATATACTGGTGCTGGATATGGACGATGAGTTCAGAATCAGTTCCGAGATTCCGGAGGGCAGTATCAAATTCCAGGGAACCCAGCTCGTTCTTGAAACCGTCAATCCTGAGGATTTTTCCCTGGTTATTGATGGAAGTTTTATATCTTCCCCCGGAAGCTACCGCCTCGCCGTGGAAGCCGAGGTTCCTTCCGACATACTGATATTAAGTTACGAACCCGAAGAGATAAACCTGAGGGTTGAAGCGGCGGACGAGACGGAGGGTTTATGATCCTGGGAATAGGAGTCGATATTGTGCATGTCAACCGCATGGCCCATTGGCTTGAAAGGCCGGAACTGATGCACCGTTTTTTTCACCCTTCGGAAATCGAAGATGCCCTGAGACGGGGAAAATCTTCCGCTCTGTCTCTGGCCGCCCGTTTCGCCGCCAAGGAAGCTTTCGGCAAAGCCCTGGGTACGGGACTGCACGGACTGATCCTGAAAGAGATACGGGTAAAAAACAACCGTTACGGCAAACCGGATATCGAGCTCCTGGGGAGGGCGAAAAAAACCCTGGAGGAGATGGGAGGCAAGACTATCCATCTTACCATGACCCATGAACGGGACAACGCTGTTGCCATGGTGGTTCTCGAAGGAGAGGGACAATGAACAAGACCTCATTTTTTTCGAAAAAACCGATCTCCTGTCCTGTATGCGGTTCCAGCTTCCACCGGGAAGAGATGCTCACCGGAAGCGGACGCCTGATCGCAGGGAATCTTACTGAAGAACTCCGCCGGCTGTACGAGGTAAACAAAAAATTCGGAGAGGTGAATCCCCTGGTTTACCCGATTACCGTCTGTCCCTCCTGTTTTTTTGCCGCCTATCCGGCTGATTTTTCCGATGTTCCCCTTGAATCGGTTCCGGAACTCAAGAAAAACAGCGAAAAACGGGTGGCGGTTATACGTCCCATATTTCCCGAGCTGGAATTTCGTGAACCCCGGGGCCTTAAGGAGGGAGTGGCCGCCTACTATTTTGCCCTGATGTGCTACGATTACTTTCCGAAGTTTACGGCCCCGACAATCAAGCAGGGGCTCTCATCCCTGAGGGCGGCCTGGCTGTGTAACGATCTGCACACCGCGATGCCCAACGAAAACTACGACTATATGGCCAGGCTCTTTTACCGGAAAGCGCGTTTTTTCTACACCCTCGCGGTGGAATACGAATCCGATGGAACCGAGAGCCTGGGAAATGCCGGCAATCTGGGACCGGATCTGGATAAAAACTACGGTTACGACGGGGTCCTCTATCTTGCCTCCTACCTTGAATATATGTACGGTCCCCAGGAGGATCCGGAAAAGCGGGAGAAGTCTCTGCATCTGGCAAAACGTATTGTTGCCAGGATATTCGGTATGGGCAAAGCCACCAAGAGCAAGCCGGAGGCAATACTGAACTGCTCCCGGGATCTTTTTGATTCCATAAACGAGGCCTTGAAGGAGTTCGGGGGGGCTGATGCCTAGAATCCGTCTGGATCTGAGTTACGACGGAACCATGTTCTGCGGATGGCAGCTTCAGAAAAACGACCCCTCCGTTCAGGGGAGTCTGGAATCCGCCCTGCAGAAGCTGACCGGCGGGGAACTCAGGGTTATCGGATCAGGAAGAACCGATTCAGGGGTCCACGCCCTTAACCAGACCGCCCATTTCGACTGCGAAGCGTCGATTCCTCCTGAAAAGTATGCCCCTGCTCTGAACAGTCTTCTGCCCCGGGGAGTGAGGATCTACAGAAGCTCTGAAGTCCCTGATGATTTTCATGCCCGATTCAGCGCGCGGCGAAGAACATATCGATACCTGATTAAAACCGGACAGGAACGGAGCCCCTTCTGTGACGGCCGGATGTATCATATCCGTCATTCTCCGGATATTGTCAGGCTCAATGATCTGGCGGCGCCTCTTGTGGGGACCCACGATTTTACCACCTTCACCGCCGCCGGCGATGCCTCGGAATCCAGGGTTCGTAAAATCGAGGCAGCGAGTTTTTTCCCCCGGCGGGGACTTATCATGTTTCAGATAAGCGGTAACGCTTTTCTCTGGCGTATGGTACGATCAATTGTCGGAACCATACTGGATTTTGAACTGAAGAAAGAAGAGCAAGAGAGTATCCGGGATATATTGCTTTCCAGGGACCGCAGTCTCGCCGGACCTACGGCCCCGGCCCCGGCCCTGTATCTCTACAAGGTATATTATGAATAGCATTCTGTCTAAATATCGCGACATTCTCGACAATTTTGAAGATCTCGAGGCCGGCGGCTATCGCAGGGAACACGGCACAGAAACCGGTGTCCTGCGTCTGTCGGGGAGGGCAAAACCGGAAGAAGCTCCGGTACAGGACCTCTCCTCCTGCAGCCTGGAGGAACTTGCCGGACTGATCCGCCGATGCAGCGCCTGTCCTCTTGGTTCCCTGCGAAAAAACGCGGTTCCCGGCGAGGGGAGCAGCAAGCCGGAGGTAATGCTTATCGGAGAGGCCCCGGGAGGACAGGAAGATGAAAGCGGAAAAACCTTTGTGGGAGCCGCCGGGAAATATCTGGACAAGTGGCTTGATGCGGTTCACCTGTCCAGGGACAGGAACGTTTTCATCGCCAATGTGATAAAATGCCGCCCTCCCGGCAACCGTGACCCTGAAGAGTCGGAGATGAAAAGCTGTTTTCCCTATCTGTTGGCCCAGATCGAACTGCTCAAACCCAGGGCAATTCTGTGCCTGGGGCGTTTCGCAGGAAGAAAGATCACCGGAATGGAAACGAGCCTCAGGAACATGCGGGAAAAGGTCCATTCCTTCAAGGACATCCCCGTGATAGTCACCTACCATCCCAGTGCCGTACTCAGGAATCCCGAACTCCGCCGACCGGTATGGGATGATCTGAGGCGGCTCTCAGGACTTATCGGTCAGGGATGACCGGAGAACGGATTCCACAGTGTTTGCCGAAGTCGCTTTAAACCTGCCTCTGAACAAAACCTTTACCTACAGGCTCCCGGATGATATGAACGCAGGTCCCGGATACCGGGTGGAGGTCGACTTTCGGAGGCGTAAGGTCGTCGCCTTCGTGCTTTCCGTTTCTCCGGATCCTCCTTCCGGAGATTTTACCCTCAAGGATATCCTCCGGGTCCTGGATAATGAGCCTGTTTTCGGCGAATCCGAAGCAGACCTGGCCCGCTGGACGGCACGCCGCTATTTTTCTTCCGTCGGGGAGGTCCTGAGCAGCATGCTGCCGGGGGGAAAAAAGGAGAGCAGCATGCCTTCCATCCTGCCGGAGGATGATGTACCCCTCTCCGAATTTACCCTCTCCGATGAACAGCAGGACGCTGTCCGGGCAATCCTCGATCCGGATACCCGGCCGATCTATCTCTATGGAATAACGGGATCCGGTAAAACGGCGGTATTCTTTTCCGCCGCCACAGAGGTGCTGAAACGGGGAGACGGCGTTATCTATCTCGTGCCGGAGATCTCACTCACCCACCAGATTGTACGGGAGGCGGTTTCCCGCTTCGGGAATATCGTTTCGGTCTGGCACTCCAGGATCACCCCGTCCCAGCGCCTCACGGAATGGAGAAGAATCAGAAGCGGTGAAGCAAGGCTTGTAATAGGTGCCAGGAGCGCTGTATTTGCTCCGGTCGCCAGGCTGGGACTTATCATTCTGGACGAAGAACATGAGGGCTCCTATAAATCCGGATCGAGCCCCCGCTATCATGCCCGGCAGATCGCCATGTACCGTACAAAAAAGGACGCTGCAAGCCTCGTTATGGGAAGCGCCACTCCCAGTGTGGAGGCCTCCTATCTTATGGAGCAGGGACAGTTGAGAACCCTCCATCTGACCCGGCGTCTCGCAGGCGGGGCACCCCCGCAGATGAAAATTCTGGATATGAGGGGAGAGAAGGGTGTAATCAGTGCTGAACTGGCCGCGGGTCTTAAACGAACCCTGGCCGACAAGCGTCAGGCGATTCTCTTTTTGAACCGCCGCGGTTTCTCCTATTTTTTCCACTGCAGGAGCTGCGGGTACGAAATGCGCTGTGAACACTGCTCGGTGTCACTGACTTTTCATAAATCCCGGGGAATCATGCTCTGTCATTACTGCGGCTACCAGAGCCGCCCCGTACAGGTCTGTCCGGAATGCGGTTCCCTGGATGTCGGCTATTCCGGCTACGGAACGGAGGGAATAGAAGAGGAAATCGCCGCCCTTTTCCCCGACGCACGGATAGCCCGTGTGGATACCGATTCGGTGAGCAGAAAGGGAAGTCTCAGGAAAATCCTGGGCGATTTCCGGCAGGGAAAACTGGATATTCTCCTGGGGACCCAGATGGTCGCCAAGGGGCTGAATTTTCCGGGCGTCCGTCTGGTGGGAATCGTAATGGCGGATACGACCCTGATGCTGCCTGATTTTCGCGCCGCCGAAAGAACCTTCGCTCTTCTGACCCAGGTTGCAGGAAGGGCCGGACGTTTCCATCCCGATGGCGAGGTTCTTATCCAGACCTTCCATGGCCAGGCACCGGCCATACGGCTGGCGGCTGAGAGCCGGCAGGAGGATTTCTATGAAGAGGAGCTGTCGGTTAGAAGGAGTCTCGGTTTTCCGCCCTTCGCCCGGCTTATACGAATCCTTTTCCGCGGCAAGAGAAGGGACAAGGTACTGGCTGCCTCCCGCCAGTTCTGCACCGCTCTGGAGCGGGATCTGCCCCGGGGGATCGATCTGCTTGGTCCCAGCGAAGCTCCCCTGGCGGTAATATCCGGCAATTACCGGATTCATGCCATCCTGAGGGGAGAAGAATTTCCCGTTCTTTACGATTTCTGCAGTTTCTTTCTCGAGCGGATCGATCCCCCTTCCGGGGTATACCGTGAGGTTGATGTGGATCCCGTCAGCCTGCTCTAGGGCGAAGAATTGACCCTGTTCCTCCTTTTCGGTACTATTTCCTTATGATGAATATTGTTACCCTCGGCGATGAAGTCCTGCGTGAAAAAAGTACCAGGGTCGAAGAATTCGACGATAATCTCCATCGCCTGATCGATGATATGGCAAATCTCATGCGCGGGCAGGGAATAGGTCTGGCCGCCCCCCAGGTGGGTGTGTCCAAACGTCTTTTTATCTGTCAGCCCGAAGGACACAAGCTGTGGGTTTTTATCAACCCGGAGATTACCCTTACCTCGGAAGAACAGGGGGATTACGAGGAGGGCTGCCTGAGCATCCCCGGTATCTGGTCCGACGTTGTACGTCCTGTTCAGGTACAGATCCAGGCCTTCAACGAGAAGGGACGTCCCTTCCGTGTTGACGCCGATGGAATTCTCGCCCGGGTTATTCAGCACGAACTTGACCACCTGAACGGCGTTCTGTTTATTGATCACCTTTCCGAGGCGAAACGGGACAAAGCGATCAGGGAGTACGCAAAAAAAAGCACCAAGAAGGCGGTATGAGGATCCTTTTCGCCGGGACCCCCGAGATAGCCCTCCCTTCACTTGAAACCTTGAGCCGGGAGGGCCTTGTGGCCGCGGTCCTGACGAGTCCCGACGCCTCCAGGGGTCGTGGAAGAAGCCTCAGCCCCTCTCCGGTAAAAGCCCTGGCTCTGGATCTGAACTTACCGGTTTTTACCCCTGGCCGACTGGGGCGGGAAGCCCGGGAGGAAATCGCCGAAATCGGTGCTGATTTGTTGGCGGTGGTTGCCTACGGAAAGATTTTTGGTCCCCGTTTTCTTGAACTCTTCCCCTCCGGCGCAATCAACCTGCATCCTTCGCTTCTTCCCCGGCATCGAGGGCCTGCTCCCCTGCCATTTACAATTCTGGAGGGCGACGGAGAATGGGGCTTGAGCGTACAGAGAATCGCCCTCGAGATGGATGCGGGGGATATCCTGCTTCAGAAGAGCTTCCCCCTTAAGGGGACCGAAACCACCGGGGTTCTCGGCGCCCTGGCGGCTGAGGAAGGTTCCGCCGCCATGCTCGAAGTGGTTCGGGAAATTGAAGCCGGCATTGAGAAGCCGGTTCCTCAGCGCCATCAGGATGCCACCTATTCCCGGCTCCTTACCAAAGAAGACGGCATGATAGACTGGAACCAATCCGCGGAAAAGATCGGTCGCATGGTCCGGGCCTTTAATCCCTGGCCGGGTGCATACACAGGTTTTCAGGACCAGAAGCTGACGATCTGGGAAGCCGCGGTCCTTCGGGAAAACAGCAGCCTCGGGGCGGGAAATGTGGCGGCAGTAGACAGGAAGAGGGGAATTTTGATACAAACTGGAGAAGGTCTCCTCGCTGTCCAGTCTCTGCAGCTGCAAGGGAAAAAGCGCCTTCCCTGGCAATCCTTCGTCAATGGCGTACGGGGGATCGAAGGATCGATTCTTGGAGGAACCAATGAAAAACTTCATGGCTAAATTACGATCTCTGCTTCCCAGAGAGAGCGATTCTCCCGAACATCGTTATTTCAAGACCGTAATATTTCTTGCCCTGGGAACAATAGTTCTTATGCTGCTTGCAGGCTTTGTGACCTTTATGGTGACGATCCGTGGGCCGGAACAGACCATGGTCCCCAATGTGGTGGGCAATGATCTGGAAAATGCCCTTGTATCCCTGCAGGAGAAGGAGTTGTATCCGCATATTCAGCTGCGTTACTCTTCAACACCGGCGGACAAGGGTACTGTTCTTGAGCAGGATCCGAATCCCGGGGCCATAGTCAAGGCAAAATCAAAGATTGTACTCCGGGTGAGTAAAGGTTCGATTATTGAGCGGATAGACAACTATGTCGGCTGGAATATCGAGGATCTGGAGATACATCTCAAGAGTCTTGTTTCTGTTCACGGGCCCATGCTTTCGATAAAGGAGCCTGTACAACGTATCTTCAATGAGCTGTCCGAGGGAACCATTATTTCCCAGTCCCCGGAGCCGGGTACGGAAATTACCAGCCAGACCGCCCTTGAACTGGTTGTAAGCCGCGGACCACAGACCGGAACCATACTGGTTCGGGATTATACAGATATGCCCTACATTGAGGCGGTCGAGTCCCTTATCCGCCAGAATATCTACTTTACCGTTTCTGCACGGGATGCCGACGAAAACGAAAAAGCCGGTATCGTAGTTTCCCAGAACCCTGCCCCGGACAGCGATGTTCCCCGGGAGTCTCTCCACCAGCTGGTTATAACCAGACCGGAAGATATTCCCGAGGGCCATGTTTTCGGTATCCTGGAAAAGAGTCTTCCCAATTATTCCATACCCGCCAACATAACGATTGACGCGGTATCCCCCGAGGGTGTAAGGGAGACCAGGCTGGAACTCAGGCACAAGGGAGGGCTCCTCTCCGTTCCATATCTGGAACCGGAAAATACGGTGCTGCTCATACTGATCGAGGGTACGGAACGGATCAGGTTCACGGTCAAGAAGGAGGAATAGGGAATGGCACCACTGGTTGCACCTTCCATTCTCTCCGCCAATTTTACCGATATAGCCGGCGCTGTACGTCTTATCGAGTCAGCTGGCGCTGACTGGATACATCTGGATGTAATGGACGGATCCTTTGTTCCTCCCATTACCTTTGGAAGTCAGATGGTTGCCGATATCCGGGCGATCAGCAAGCTGCCCATGGATGTTCATTTGATGATAGATAATCCGGAACGGCACATCGAGAGTTTCTGTGCCGCCGGTGCTGATTATCTGACAGTACATGCCGAGGCCAGCGTACATCTTCATCGTATCCTCCAGACAATCAGGGATCACGGGGTTAAACCCGGAGTGTCCATTGTTCCGTCTACACCGGTGGATCATATCGTTGAAATTCTGAACGAGGTGGATCTTGTCCTGGTAATGTCGGTGAACCCGGGATACGGCGGGCAGAAAATCATACCTTCCACCCTGGCAAAGGTGGAGCGTCTGGTCGGGATCCGGGAAGAAAAATCCCTGTCCTACCGGATTTCAATTGACGGTGGAGTGAACCGGACTACAATAGATGAAGTCCGGAAAAGCGGTGTCGATGTTATCGTGGCCGGAAGCGCCTTCTTCAACGCTGAAGATTCCGCCGCAGAGGTCGCCATACTGCGGGGGCGTCGCTGAGGGCTCTCTTAAAGGTAATGCCGGCTCGTTTATTTGTCGAAAAGTATAGCGGGGGTACATAGGTGTGACAGAAGCCCGAAGAAATACTCTTTTTCTATTATTTGCAGCTCTCGTTGTTCTGTCTGCTCCGGATCTGGCTGCAGCGAATTTGCCTGGCGAAGTAGAACAGGGAATCACTGCCTATCAGGATGGACTGTACACCGAGGCATTACGCAGTTTCCGCAGCGTACTAACTGATTCCCGACTCGAAGATTATCAGGATGATGCCTATTTCTGGATAGGAAAAACCTATCTTGCGCAAGGGGACTACGATGAAGCGACCCGTCATCTGGAGTATTTCCTCTCCAGCTTTCCGGAAAGCCCCCTGAGACCGGAAGGACTGTACCAGAAGGGTCGACTGCTGTATCTTCAGCGGGACTTTGAATCGGCAATACAGATCCTGTACAGTTTTATTCAGGATTACCCCCGGGATGTCTATATTGCCAATGCCTATTTCTGGATAGGTGAGTCATTGTACAGTACAGGACATCTGGATGAAGCCGAAGAGGTTTTCCGTTTCATTGATGAAAAATACCCCTCAAGTTACAAAATAGAAGCTGCCCGCTTTCGGCTCCAGCTTATTCAGTTCAAACATCGTGAAAACGAACTGGTAAAACTCCTGAAAATCAGTCACGAGGAGTATCTCAGGGCTGTCGAGGAGTTTATCCAACGGGAAAAAGCCTACGAGCAGGCGCTGTCTGAATACCAGAAACGCCTGGCGGTTGTTCTGTCCGAGGATTTTCAGGAGGAACTCGACCGTCTTACTGCCAGGGTTAAAGAGCAGCAAATAACGATCAGCGAACTTGAAGAACAGAACAGACTTTTACGGAACCAGGCAGGCGATACGGCTCCCGTCGGCGAAACATCTGCTTCCCGTATATCCCCCACGGATACCGATGTTATCCGTGAACTTCTTGATATGAAGGCGGAAGCCCTGGAACTGAAGGAGTATTATCTCGGTCTCATTGAACGGAGTGGTCAGTAATGGGAATTAAAAGAACTGGACCGGCTGTTTTCTTCCTCATTATGCTTATACCGGTTCTGGCCTATGCACTGAATGTTGAATCAGGCCGCGTGCGCCTGGAAATCAACGAGAAAACCGGAACTTTCAGCCTTTTTTCTCTATCGGAAAAAGAAGGTCAGCCCCTGTCTCTCTTGTATTCCGATGATCCGAGAACCAGCTATTTCAGTATTGCAGTGAACAACCGGATTTACAACCTGCCGGCAAGTTCTGATTTTCGCAGGGAGATTATCAATGAAAAGGGACAGCCCCGGATTGTATGGACCTCCGGTCAGCTTGAAGTTCGTCAGGAGTTCCGGATTATTCGCTCATTTTCATCGGAAGTGAACAACGGACTTGCCATGAGCTTGAGAATTCGGAATATATCCTCACAGAAACTTTCAGTGGGGCTTCGATACCTCCTGGATACCTATCTTGGTGAGAACAGGGGGTCGCATTTTGTGAGTTCCGAGAACAGATCGATTAATGGCGAGACCGTGCTTAAGGCACCGTATCCCCGGTACATTCTGTCTCCCCGTGAACATTCGGCAGACAGCGGACTCATGCTTATGCTCAATGTTCCGGGAGTAACAGTCCCTGATTCGGTGATCTTCGCCAACTGGAAACGTCTGAACGAAAGCTCCTGGTCGTACGATGTGAGCACATCCCGGAGCTTTTCCAATCCCCCATATTCAATAAACGACTCCGCAATTGCCCTGTACTTTGATCCCCAGCCTCTTCTGCCTGGAGACGAGAGGCTTATAGACCTCGCCTTCGGTTCCTACGCACAGGGCGGGTATCTGCCGGCTTCTCAGAACGTGAATGACAAGATAGCGGATATCCTGTCACAAGAGAAGGAAACCGGAGATCCTGAACAGGAGGTTGCCCTCGTCCGGGAGCTTATAGCAGAGATTGATCTTCTTATGGAGACTGACCAGAAGGTGCCGGAAGAAAAAATTCAGATGCTGCGCCAGCTCCTTGAAACCCTGAAGGCTCGAAAGGCTGATTTTGAAGATTAGGCTTTGCTAATGGACCAGGTTCTTTCAGCTGCCGAGAAACTCTATTTCCGCGGAAAATACAGCAGAGTGCTGAGAATGCTGGAACCCCAGGTCTTTCAGTACAGGGACAGCTACCGTTTTTATCTCCTGCTGGGATATTCCTGTCTGTTTACCGGTGATTTCGGAGGAGGATACTCGTATCTGAGACGGGCTGAGCAGCTGAGTCCGGGAGACACCTCGGCCAATCTCGGTCTTGCCCTTGTTTCCGCCAAAAGAGGTGAAACAGAAGAGGCAATACGTATATGGCTCTCTATTCTTGAGAACAAGGGGGAGCTGAAGGAAGTTCAGCGGGGGCTTAAGCTCATACGGGAATCGAAAGAGTTCAGCCAGATCGCAATGCGTCTCGAGGAAGAAAAACTGGACCGTTATCTGCGCTACCCGAGAAAAAAGAAAAACCCATGGAAAAAGGTTCTTATTGTCTCTTCCGTAATTATCCTGGGAAGCTCAGTTTTTCTCTATTTCGATCCCTACGGGTGGTTTTCAAAGAAAGAAATACTGCGTCCGGAAATAGCCGGCATCGACTTTTTTTCCGCCAGCGGGTCCACGGAAAATGAAAACGCGGAGTTTGTCCTTACTGAGGATGAAGTCCGGGCAAGTACTGAAGAAATCCTTGATCTTATGAACAGCTTTCGGGACAATATGGCCAGGAGAGAAATAAACAGGCTTCTTCTTTCCAACGCCGCGGAAGACATAAAGGAAAAAGCCCGGTATCTGATTCAATATATAGCGGAACCCAACTTTGCAACCCTGAAGGACTCTTTTACTTTTGAACAGGTATCGTCTCAACCCCCTTTATACGAGGGGTGTTACATTGCCTGGAAGGGGAAAAGCGCAAATATACTAACCAAAAATGATGAGATTACCTTCGATCTTTTAGTCGGATACCACGACGAAAGCCTCCTCGAGGGTGTTGTCAAGGTGCGTCTGGACTTCCCTGTTTTCCTGGAAGAGAACAGAAGGGTAGAGGTTCTGGCAAAAATCGTCCTTCCGGAAAAAGACCAACCCGGCAGCCGCGGGTTTACCCTTGATGGAGTTTCAATTCATAAACTGCTTGAATAAAAAGGGAATATGAGAGCTGTAGTTCAAAGGACTGGATCCGCCAGGGTCGAAGTTGATAACAGAATCGTCGGAGAGATCGGAAAAGGTCTCCTGGTGTATCTTGGTATTGGAAATGAAGACACGGAAAAAGACCTTCTCTACCTGGTCGAAAAGCTGGTGAACCTGCGGATTTTTCCCGATGAAGGGGGAAAAATGAACAGATCAGTCCTGGATGTCAAGGGCGGCATTCTTGTTGTGAGCCAGTTTACCCTGTATGCTGATGCCAGAAAAGGAAGACGACCTTCATATAATCAGGCTGCGGAACCGGGGAAAGCGGAAAAACTGTATCAGAAATTCCTCGACAGCCTGGGGGAAAGAAATATCCGGGTATCAGCCGGCATTTTCCAGGCAGAGATGAACGTGGTCAGTCAAAATGAGGGACCCGTAACGATACTCCTGGATTCACAAAAAACTTTCTAAGCTTTTAAAATCCGAAGGACCTGGAGGAAATCTCCTTTTCCCCGTTAAACACCTTGACGTAGTCCATTCCGCCGGCAGAGGTGCGTATGGAACCGTCGCTACCTTTCAGCAGCCACTGATTCCCGGGGAAAAGATAGATATCTGAAAGCCAGTCCCCCGATTTCTTGTCCCAGATACTTATTGAAAAGTCACTGTTAACGCTTGCCAGGATTCTCCTGTCCACGCTGATCTTGTGGGGAATGTGAGATACGGATGAAAAGGATGAAAAACCGTCCCAGCCGGAAACCTGAATTTCTGAACGCCCCAGGGATGTATACAGCCGAAGTCCGTCAAGCACAAAGGCAGCGTTATGGTCTTCCCCGGGGTACGAGAGCAGGGGCAGGGAGTGCTGAAAGTTTGAACCCTGCAGCTGCTGCAGGACCGTCATGATATTGCCGCGTCTGTCCTGAAGTCCCAGGGTGTAAAGATGATTTGTCAGGGGATCGAAATGAAGGGAGTAAATAAGAAGATCCTCAGCATCCAGGGGAACAGTCTCGCCGGTTCGGAGATTTATTCGGGTAAGGGGAGACGGAAAACGGGCTGAAGGGCTGCGTCCCACAATTATGGATTCCTGATCAATAAACGTAACGTCCCGTATACCCGAAGCGGCGTACTGATACAGAACTTCCCTGCGCTGCAGATCGTAAAGGCGAATACTTCCGTTCTGATCAAGGCTGAGGATCCGGTTACCATTGGTATAGATCTCCTTGCAGGCAGAAGCAATCGAAAAGAGACCTTCGAAGGAACCGTCGGACACCGAGAAGAGGTAGGCCTGATCCGGGTTTTGCGCGTTCCAGACAATGCCGCGTCGAAAATCGAGAGGGAGAAACCCTCCCGACTGGCTGAAGGGAAGAGATACACGTGTGGTTTCGATTGACTCTGGAATCTTGACGGATTGGCCACGCAACTGGGCTGAATCTATTAAAACAATGGAACCAGGAGCACTGGCTGCAAGGGTTCCGTTCCAGGCGTCAATATCCGAAACAGCCACGGGACCGGGTTTTCCCCACTGGTTGAAGCCGGAAGAAGACGGATTGACTCTTCCAAGACTGCCGTTTTCAAATCCCGTGTCGATACCATCCCGATGAATCGCGAGTGCCACCGGACGGCGGGAGGGAGGAGAAACACGGGAAACCTCCAGCAATATGCGATTCGAAAAATCAATCTCGACTATCTCCTGGTACCTTTCTGCATTGCGAATAAGCGCTACCCGCGAAGCCTGGGGATGCATGGAGATATCGCTTACCCCGGTCATGGCGAGCGACGACAGGGTCCGGCCGGTAACAAGATCAAAAAGATGGAGGGTTGAGCTGCGGTATCCTATACCGAATCTGCCGGTGCTGTTGAAATTCACCATCTCCATATCACTCATGGTTCCAATCGGGGCTGCCTTGCGCCTGTTATTCTCCAGGTCCCAGTAGATAATATTACCCGAGGGAAGATAGCAGACCATGGTCGATTCGGTATTGGAAATAAAGGCGGCGGAGACTATTCCGAAGCCTTCGGTGGCAATTTCAAGGGGCGCACCGGTCCGGGCATCCAGGAGGGTCAGGCTGTTAAGATCTGCCCTGCTGTAAAATAGATATGAACCTTTTGGAGAGAAACCCAGAGAGAGAGGAGCATCCTTTATCCGAATACTGTACAGTTCATTATCATCAACCCAGTTGTAGACGATCAGACGATAGGTGTTGATACTGTCGGTGGCAATGAAAGCGCTGATCGGCAGGTCCGGATGAACAATCAGGTCTGAGAGGGGCAGATGCGAAACCTGCCGGCTGTAGAGCAGGGTCCCGTTTTTCCATACCCGGACTGTTCCGTCTCTGCCGGTACTGACAGTCAGACCGGAGCTCTCCTGACGGGCGACAGAACGTACTTCTCCGCTGTGACCGGTCTGAATTACGATTCTTGGCTGCGGGGTATTTGCGGACAGGAAAAAGGGTATGAACAGAAAAAGTATCAGTATCAGGCGTCTCATTCCGATGCCTCCTCAAAACTGACAAGCTTTACGGAGATGTACGGAGGAAGCAGCATGGCGCTATAGGGTTCTTCCTGTACCAGACGTTCCCGGTCACTCTCAAGCTGCCGGTAGGTTTTAAAGGGTACCTGAACAATCCCGACCTCATTCTCACGGAGTCCGATGAGCTCAAAGAAGAGTTTCTCGTTTTCCAGTTTTTCAAAGTAAATCGATACGCCCCGGTCAGATGGTACTTTCTGAAGAAGATGAAGCTTGATGGCCTCCAGGGGAAAACGCTCCAGGTTTTCCTTTTTCAGCAGCATGTGTTCCCGCAGCTCCGGATACCCTATAACAAGTTCCCAGTCAACGGGAACCTCTTTTTTCCCACTATAGAACCCTTCTCTGTCAATCTCCGGGAGGAACAGGAGGGGTGCTGAAGAATCTCCGAACCGAAAGCGTACTTCAAACTCCGGTTTGAGTTCTTTTCCGCAGTTGGGGCATTCCGTCTTTAAGAAATCACCCTGGATGATTTCTTCCATTTTTTCCGGGCTTGTTGCGAGATCGATCGTCTCGGGAACAGCAACTGTGAGTTCCCGTTCGCAGTAGCAGGTAATGCTGTATTCCCTGTCCATAAAATACCTCCACCCAGGATCAATGATTCGTAAAAAAGTAGAAAATATCGTTAAAGGTAGTAAAAACGAGCAGAGTCATTATAAAGATAAAACCAAAAACTTGGTAGCGGTTAAATACCTTTGGAGAAATCCTCTTTCTGCGTATCATTTCGAAGAGGGTTATTACAATCAATCCGCCGTCAAGGGCGGGAATAGGCAGAAGATTCATGACAAAGAGGGCGATACTCAGGAAACTCAGGAAACGAAAAAGTGAGATAAGCCCGGTCATGATACCGTCGCTGAATCCGCTGCTTGCTACCTGACCAACCATATAGGTAATACGTATGGGACCGGAAACGGCCTGCTGCAGGTCGATACCCTTGAACAGGAGGGCGAAACTCCTGATGCTCAGTCCAAGGATGGAGAATGATTCTCCGATTCCCCTGGAAAATGCATCGATAACGGATGAAGCCTGCTGTTTTGAGGTAATGCTTTTGTAACTGATACCGAGAAGCGGATTTCCGTTTTCATCATAGTCAGGAACCATTCTCAGTTCAAGTCTCTCTCCGTTTCTCTCGACGGTAAGGCCGAAGCGTAAAGGGTGCCCCTGCAGGGCCTGTAGAAAATCAAGATGGTTACTGACCGGATGGCCCTGGACGGCTACAATACGATCCCCCGGACGAATACCTGCAGCAGAAGCGGGAGATCCGGGGCTGACCTCTTCAACCACCGCTTCGATCCAGGGGGATACTCCGATTATTCCACCGCCGGTCTGAGGGTTCAGCATTGGGGTAATGCTCAGGTTTAAAACTTCTCCGTTACGTTCCACAGAGAGGTCGGTTGTCTTGTCCGCCCGAATGGAGATAAGCTCCTGAATATCCCGATAATAGCTGACCTTCTCTCCGTCGATGCTGAGAATTCGGTCCCCCGTCTCGAGGCCTGCAATGTCAGCGGGATACCTGGAATCTCCGGAAGCGACGCTGCCGTATTCGGAAACGAGTATGATGCGGTTCCCGAAGGTCTGTATGCTGTAGCCGATTCCCCATATCAGGGAGAGGATAAGAACCGAAAAGAGAAGGTTGCTTACAGGGCCTGCCAGGAAGGTAATTATACGTCTCCAGGGGGCGACGGAAAAGAGAGAACCTTCTTCGGTCGTGATTCGAGCGCTATCCGGACTCTCCCCGGGTTGAAGGTTTTGTTCTCCCTTCAGTTTGCAGTACCCGCCTATGGGCAGGGAGGATATTCGGTACTCGGTACCCCTGAAACTGAAGCGAACAAGAGGATTTCCCCAGCCAAGAGAAAAGGCCTCAACCTCGATACCCATAGCTTTGGCAGCCAGGAAGTGGCCGGTTTCATGAACAAAAATTACAATTCCCAGGCCGATAAGCCCGGCTACTATGGTAAAAAGCATTAAGCTCTATACTCCTTGTGCATCAAGCAGCTGTTCCGTGACTGCTCGCACCCGTAAATCGACTTCAAATACGTTTTGAAGGTCCCGGGGGGCATCGCTCCAGTCATGCTGCAGTACTGCTTCCACAACCTCGGCAATTTGAAGATATCGTATCCGCTCCCGAATAAAGCCCTCCACGGCAATTTCGTTGGCGGCGTTGTAGGCTGTCGGATAGGCGGCGGATTTACGGGAAGCTTCAAATGCGAGTTTCAGCATCGGGTAACGCCGATAATCGGGTTCATAAAATTCCAGATTTTTACCCGCCAGGTCAAGAGGGGCAAAATCACTGACCAGGGTTTCCGGATACGAGAGGGCATTGATAATCGGGTTCTTCATATCCGGCGCACTTACCTGGGCATAGAGAATGCCGTCACAGGTCCGGACCAGGGAGTGAACATAGGATTGCGGGTGGATAAGAACGGAGACCTTGTCGGTTTCCATATCAAAGAAACGTTCCGCCTCAATTACCTCAAGACCTTTATTGGCCATGCTCGCTGAATCGATGGTGATTTTTATACCCATGTTCCAGGTGGGATGATTCAGGGCTTCCTGAACACTGACCCCTGCCAGCTCCTGAAGGGGGGTATTGCGAAAGGCTCCCCCCGAGGCGGTGAGAATAATCCCGCTTATCTCGGAATGCGGTCGTGACTTGAGAAGCTGAAAAACAGCGGCATGTTCCGAATCAACAGGAAGTACATTAACACCCTTTTTGCGTGCCTCCGGCAGAAGTATCTCCCCGGCCATGACAATTGTTTCCTTGTTGGCCAGAGCAAGGTGCATGCCGGCTTCAATCGCGGCGGCCGAGGGTGCGAGTCCGGCGGACCCCATGATGCCGTTAACCACAATGTCGGCGTCGAGGGATTCAATGAGCTGTACCGCAGCAGTGCTGCCGTAAAAATCGATTCCCTCCCGCTGTTCCGCCAGAATCCCGGTCAGAGCTGTCCTGGCCCCGGGATGGTTCCGGGCAATCTGAAGCAGTTTATCACTGTTGGTATGGGCGCTTAATCCGACAATCCGGAATTTCTCCGGAAAGGACGACAGTACATCCAGGGTGCTTGTTCCTATTGAACCGGTGGCTCCAAGTAAAATGACGCGTTTTGTTTTCATATTCATCAGGCAAAATACTTTAGGATAAGAAAGTATAACGGAGCGCTGAAAATGATGGAATCAATGGAATCCAGTATTCCGCCCCGTCCGGGAATAACATCACCCGAATCTTTTATTACCGCTGAACGTTTTAATGTAGATTCAGCCAGGTCTCCTATGATAGCGGTCAATCCCACGGAAAAACCGGCTGCGGCGGCGATAAGAAAGTTGGAAAAAACCATCGGCAGCAGATAATGAATGAGCAGGGCTATCAATATGCTTACGACAAAACCGGATCCAAAACCGACCAGGCTTTTATTCGGACTGGCCTTGAAAAGACGGCGGGATTTCCTTCCGAAAAGGGAACCGAAGATGTAGGCCGCCGTATCGTTGGCAAAAACGAGAATCAGAAAGGAGAAAAGACGAATACCGGGGTGATCCAGGCCGGTAATGCGGACGGCATAGATGGAAAAGAATGCAGGGTAGAAGAATGTGGTAAGCGAAGCGCCGATCCTCAGAAGGGACGAACTGAAGTCGCTGTCTTCTGTACTGTTGATCTCCAGCATCAGGATAAGCATGATAAAAAGAACCGCATAATACTCAACGACAGAGGAAGAATAACTGTAATTGAGGCTGAGCCAGGTAATGAGAGGCAGCAGGGCGGCACAAAAAGGAACGACCCCGTGAACTGCAAAGCCCTTCTGCTTGAACAGATTTGCTGTTTCCAGAGAACCGAGATAGATAAATACAACCGCCAGCAGATTGAACGCCAGGTGGTTGGCCTGGGGAAGAAGAAGAATTATTGCGGAGATCCCGGGGACTCCAACAGCAAAGGTCAAAACTCTGGATTGTATGCTAGTCATTCCGCTCCGCCGTAACGCCGTGTTCGGCCCTGATAGTCTTCAATGGCCTCATCAAGGTCGTCTCCGCGCCAGTCGGGCCATAGTTTCTCTGAAAAATATAGCTCCGCGTAGGCGGATTCCCAAAGAAGAAAATTTGAAAGTCTTTTTTCTCCGGCTGTACGAATAATGAGATCCGCGTCGGGTAACTCGGGATTGTCAAAACAGCTTCTGAGACTCTCTTCGTCCACTCTTTTTTCTCCTTTCTCGAGGAGTCGATTAATGGCACGAAGTATCTGGTCCCGTCCGCCGTAATTGATGGCTATATTGACGGTAAGTCCGGTAAAGCCTGCGGTATCCTCCCCGACGGATATTAGTTCCCGCCGGACCTGTTCGGGAAGGTTGTCGGTGTCTCCGGTGTGTATGACCCGAATCCCCTTTTCCCGGTAAAAATCCATCTCTTTCCGGAGATATACATTTATAAGATTAAAAAGAAAATGCACTTCTTCCTGGCTGCGACGCCAGTTTTCCGTGGAAAAGGTGTAAAGGGTAACGAATTGTATGCCCAGCTCCGCCGCGCGCCCGATCACCGCTTTGGCGCTCGTGAGTCCTTCTTTATGGCCTGCGGTCCGCTGCATCTTGCGCATTTTCGCCCAGCGTCCGTTACCATCCATTATAATGCCAATATGCTTCGGCAGGCGAGCCGGGTCTATTATGGCCATGAATGAGTTTAGATCTCTAGGATCTCTTTCTCCTTCCTGTCGAGCTTTTCATTGATCTGCTCAATATACTGATCCGTCAGCTTCTGGATGTCATCGGTTCCGCGCTTGACGTCGTCTTCCGTAAGATTTCCCTCTTTCTGCTGCTTTTTCAGATCATCGTTCGCATCCCGGCGGATATTGCGTACGGCGACCCGACCCTGTTCCGCGGTGCTTTTGGCAAGTTTAACCAGATCCTTGCGTCGTTCTTCCGTGAGGGGGGGGATGTTGATGCGGATAACTTTACCGTCGTTGTTGGGGTTTACCGACAGCTCTGATTTGAGGAGGGCCTTCTCTATTTCGCCGAGAACGTTTTTATCCCAGGGCTGAATAACTACCAGCCGGGCTTCCGGTGTTGAGATCGTCGCCACCTGGGAAAGGGGTGTAGGACTGCCGTAATACTCGACCTTCACCTTGTCAAACAAAGCGGCGGATGCTCGTCCGGTCCTGATGGCACCGAATTCGTCCTCCATGGCGGCGAGGCTTTTTTTCATGCGGTCTTCAGCACTCTTCTTTATTGAATCCATTTTTCCTCCCTGCTGCTCTGCGGATAATCGGAAAGGCCCCACGTAAGGTGGGGCCCTGAAAGCATAAGCAGTCTGTTATTCAGCGCCAACGGCGTAATATACGTACTCTTTTATGGTAATCTTACCACCGGCCTCTTTGGATACTTCGTCCATGACCTGGGAAACGCTCTTTTTCTCTTCTTTGACGAAACCCTGGTTTAAAAGACAGATTTCCGCAAGGTGCTTGTTCAGCTTGCCCTTGACAATTCCCTGCACAACATTGTCGGGTTTATCAAGGTTCTTTGCCTGGGCGGTAAAAATATCCTCCTGCTCCTTCAGATACGCGGGGTCGACCGCGTCCTTGTCCAGGTACAGGGGGTTATATGCCGCTATATGGAGGGCAATATCGAAGGTAAACTCCTTTACCCGCGAATTATCGGACAGTTCAGGTTTTTCGAGACCGAATTTGACCAGTACGCCGATATTTCCTTCGCCGTGAATATAATCGACGGCAAGCTCGTCGTCTGCAACTGACAGGGTTTTGAAGCGAGCTATGGTGATATTTTCCTTGATCTTGCTGACGACCTCGGTTACAAGGGCGTCCAGTTCGGGAGTTTTTTCGTTCAGCCCGTCTTCGGAGATCTTGCGGATAATATTTTCACCGCTCTCGATAAATTCCTTGTTCCGTGCGACGAAATCCGTCTCACATCCCAGCTCGAGAATGGCTGCCCGGGAGTCGCTCACCAGGGTGAAAACCCGGCCTTCGTTGGTAGCCCGGCCGCTTCTTTTGGCGGCGGCGGCAAGACCGAGTTCCTTAAGGATTTTTTCGGCCTTGGCAAAATCTCCGTCGGATTCGACAAGAGCCTTTTTACACTCCATCATGCCGGCGCCGGTTTTGTCACGTAATGTTTTTACATCTGCTGCGCTAATTGCCACGTATATGCTCCTAATCTTCGTAAAGTTTGTCTTCGTCAACCAGGGCGACGGTCTCTTCTTCAGTTTCCTCTTCGTCGACGGTTTCGGTTTTTTCCTCTTCCTCCGGACTGTAGTCGGAGTAGTCCGCGTCGGTGAAGGACTGGTCGGTGCTGTCGTCTTCGTTATTGACCGCAGCGGCGACAGAGACGGTCTCTACCTCTTCGCTGTACTCAGCGTCATCCTTGTTGGGCGCTTCCTCGGAGTTCAGGTCCTCATCGTCGTCCTGCAGGGTCTCGATGACTTCGAGTCCGATCTCGTTATCCGCTTCAACGACGGCATTGGCAATAATCTGGGTAAACAGTGTTATCGCGCGAATTGCATCATCGTTGCCGGGAATGGGGTAGTTGATACCATCGGGATTACAGTTGGTATCGACAACCGCAATAATAGGAATCCCCATTCGCTGGGCCTCTGCCACTGCGATGGATTCTTTCTTCGTGTCGATGATGAATACTACGCCGGGGAGATCCTTCATCTCCTTGATACCGCCGAGGTTTTTCTCGAGGCGGGCGCGCTCTTTATTCAGTTTCGATACCTCTTTCTTCGTCAGGCTTTCAAAGGTACCGTCGATTTCCATCTTCTCGATCTTCTTGAGACGAAGGATGGACTTCTTGATGGTTGAAAAGTTGGTGAGCATACCGCCCAGCCAGCGGTTGTTTACATAGTACATTCCGCAACGCTGTGCTTCACGCTCAATTGCCTGCTGTGCCTGTTTCTTGGTCCCGATAAAAAGGACCGATTTTCCATCATGAACCGATTTACGGACCACCTCGTAGGCTTCGCGAATAGCGGCGATGGTCTTCTGCAAGTCGATGATGTGGATTCCGTTCCGCTCGGCGAAGATATACTTCTTCATGCGGGGGTCCCAGCGCTTGGTCTGGTGGCCGAAATGGACGCCCGACTCAAGCAGGTTCTTCATAGTAACTACTGCCAAGGTTTCCCTCCTAGGCGCGGCTTTCACGCCGCTTCCTTCTCTTTAATTCTCACACCCAGTATAAGCCGGGGCCGTACACTGATATGGTGTGGAAGATTTACCGCTTCAGCATATGAAACGGATAATTGAATGACCTTAACATGCCATAAAACGTCTGTATTGGCAAGCCCACCACGTTGTGGTAACTTCCTTTTAGGGCATGAATAAACAGCGCTCCCCGTTCCTGTATCCGGTAGGCGCCGGCGGCACCATCCCACTCCCCGCTATCCAGATACCATTCGATCTCTTCATGGCTCATGGAAGAAAACGCCACCTCGGTGCATACAGCTTTCATGGCTGATCTCTGTCCAAGGGTATCCAGGAGAACAATTCCCGACCATACCGTGTGAATCTCTCCCTCCAGAGCAATGAGCGTCTCCCGGGCCTCATCCCTGTCTGCGGGTTTTCCCAGAATTTGCGAACCGATACCCACCAGTGTGTCTACACCGAGTATCCATCGTCCATGATCCTTTCCTGACAGACAGGATTCCGCCTTCAGACGGGCCAGGCGCAGGGCTTCCTCGTCAATTCTGTCTGAAACAAGGGACTCATCTATATGCTGAGGGCGCTGCAGAAGAGGGAAGCCCAGGCCGGACAGCATGGCCGAGCGTTGAGGTGAAGCCGATGCCAGGCTTATACGAATGTCCGGGGGAGGATTTTTCTGTTCCGCAGGAATAATTTGCTGATTCATATTACCATATTGCATTCAAAGGGATTTGAAAAGAAGCCAGGCAGCGGGCAGTCCCGCCAGGGTCCCGGGATTGACGCGAACCCAGAAGGATACAACGTGAATGTCAAAACCCACGGGACCTGCTTCCAGGCTGAAGGAAAAGCCGAGAAGGGACAGCAGCATTTCCAGGAGTGCCCAGGCAAGGGTTCCGGTAAGGGCACCCAGGAATAAGAGCCGGTAGAGGACGGGTCTGTTTTTCGCAGTCCACTTCATTGATATACCGGGTTGATCAGTTTCTCGATGGCGGCTTCGGTTTCAGACAGTTGATGGGCAAGGGTTTCCCACTTTTCCTGGGCCTCTTCGATTCGAGTCCTCAGTCTGTTTATATTCGCCTGTACCTTTCGGGCGGCCTCCGGATCGGAATATACCCGGGGGCTTGCCAGGTTATCCTGGTCAAGGGAGATCTGCCGTTCAAGGTCCTCGATTTCCTCGAGAAGGGCTTCTTCTTCCCGGGAAAGCCTCCGGGAAGCCGCCTGCAGGTCCTTGAGCTGCTTCCTTTGAAGGCGGCTGTCGCTTATGCCGCCCTCCGGCGGCACTGCTGTATCTTCCTGCCTGGAGAGTTCCGCTGTAGCGGGCGATTCCCTCTCCTTGAGGGAACGATAGTAGGCGTAATCTCCGGGAAAATTTCTGCCCCTGCCGTTCTCTATTTCGAAGACCCTCGTTGCCAGCTGATCTATAAAGTAGCGGTCATGGGAGACAAAGATAAGGGTTCCTTCATATTCCTTCAGAACGTTCAGCAGAACGTCCTTGGTCTGCAGATCCAGATGGTTCGTCGGTTCGTCCAGGATCAGCAGGTTGACGGGATTCAAGAGAAGCTTGAGAAGGGCAAGCCGGCTTTTTTCTCCTCCGCTGAGGACGGCGAGCGGTTTGTATATATCGTCTCCCCTGAACAGAAAGGCTCCCAGAAGACCGCGAAGGGAGGGAATCAGGGCTGTAGGGGAGGAAGCCTCAATCTCGTCATAGATGGACCGCTCTGTTGTGAAGCTGCTCTCGAGATCCTGGTCAAAAAAACCGATCCGGACTCCGCTGCCGAGTTTGAGTTCACCTTCAAAGGCTGTATCCATCCCCGCCAGGATTCGCATAAGGGTCGATTTTCCAGCGCCGTTCTTTCCCACCAGGGCGAGCTTTTCCCCCCGCTGAATTTCAAGCTGAAGATCCGAGAAAACCAGATGATTCCCGTAGGATTTTTTCCCTTCGTAAAAACGGATAACCTGCCTGCCGCTGTGAGGAGGCTGGGGAAAGGAGAAGCGGACCTGCTTCATGTTTTCCGGTATCTGGATGGGTTCAATCTTTTCAAGCTGTTTAATACGGCTTTGAACGAGGGCAGCCTTGGAGGAGTTGTAACGGAAGCGCTGAATAAAACTCTCGAGGCGCGCGATCTCCTCCTGCTGTTCCTGGTAATCCTTATGAAGCTGTTCAAGTTCATGACTGCGCTGTTTCAGATAGGCGGAATAGTTACCCGTATACAGGGTGAGTTTCCCAAGAAAAAGCTCCGCCACCTTGTTTACGCAGGAGTCGAGAAAATACCTGTCATGGGAAACCAGGACAATACCTCCGTCAAAACCGGAAAGAAATGCCTGCAGCCAGTCCCTGGCTTCAAGGTCCAGATAGTTGGTGGGCTCATCCAGAAGGAGAATATCCGGGGTCGTCAGCAGAGCCCTGGCCAGGGCAATGCGCATCTGCCAGCCTCCGGAGAAGGTTCCGCTGTCCTTTGAAAAATCATCCTTCGAGAATCCCAGTCCGGAAAGGACCTCATGTATCTTCTGCTCCCGCTGATAGTAGCCGCTGTGGGCTATCGCCTCTTCCAGCCGGTGCTGATGATGAAGAAGATCCTCGACTTCCGGATCTCCTTCCTTGCTGGATGCCAGACGGTCTTCAACCGCTGCTTTCTCCTCAAGCATGACATGAACATAGGCATAGGCCTTTTCTGCCTCGTCACGCAGGGAGACACCCGAGTGTTCAAGTCCTGTCTGTGGAAGATAGGTCACCCGGGCATGAGGGCTCAGGAATGTCTCGCCGCTGTCCGCACTCACCAGGGCGGCGGCTATCTTTAAAAGAGAGGACTTTCCCGAACCATTGGCCCCGGTCAGGGCTATACGATCTTTTGAATCAATGCGCAGGGTGACACCCTCAAGAACGTCCCGGTCACCGTAGGCGAGGGATATACTGCTCAGCTGAAGAAAAGACATATCAGCTCTGAAGATTCATGAAGAGGACAAGGGAATTGTATCCGATCTCATCTACCATGAAATCCTTTACGTTATCCTCAGGGATCATGGTGAAACGGATTCCCTGGGGTTCAAGGCTGTAGAGGAAACTTATCCCCTGCTCAGGACCTGCTCCCTGAAACCTGAAAGTCGCTGCACCTGTGTAATCCCGCATCAGCTTCGGGGAGATATACCGGTCAAAGCGGATACTTCCTGTATCACCGAAACCTGCCTTGATCGTACCAGGAACGAGGCGTTCTTTTCCGGTCCAGTTAAAAGACCCGTCGGGAAAAATCTCGATGGTTCCATAGGCGCTGCTCATGAAGCGCTCACCCATTTCGACAATCTGCTGAAGGGCCTCTTCACGGCGGAGTTTTTCCTTTTCTATTATCTCTTCCAGATCAGGAATTGCGATAAAACGTGCGGTGATCTCTTCTGGTCCGTTCTGGAACTGGGCAAGTATCGAGGAAACCGGTGGGGCAGGGTTTTCCAGTGTTACATAGACATTGCTGTCCGTTAGATAGAAACGGTTGGTACCGGCTTCTTCAATTCCGGAGAATTCTCTGGAAAGCCGGTATTTTGAAGAGACTATGGTAACGACTCCCTGCTCTCTGTCGGGGAAAAACCCGAATTCGGGATTCAGCACCTGCAAAGCCGGAGTTCCCCGGCGGATAAGGTGAACAAAGCGTTCAGGATAATAGGAACGGGTGAAAAAATCATCCACCCGGGGATCTACATTCTGTACAGACAGCACTGCTTCCCGTTCACCTTCCTGGTACACAGTGAGTTCTTTATCGAAGCAGTAGCCCTGTGTGCCATCCCGGGTGAGAACCTTGTACCAGAATCCCAGGTATTCGCCTACCTGGACCTCTTCCGTGGCTTTTGAGAGGACTTTCAACTCCTCATGCTGCCGGAGGCGGTAGACCCGGTCGCTCAGGGCATCAGGTTCGGAACGCACCGGAAGTCCAACCCTGGATGAGAGGGCCATGGTATTCGCAAAGGGCCTGTAATTCTCGGCTGCCCTGCGCGCCTCATTTTCGTTATTGTAGTAATCGACCCTCCAGCGTTTGAGACTGAGATTTTCTTCAGATCTGGGGTCTTCAATTATGTATGATTCTTCTATATTGGATTCACTTATAATCCTGACAACATCGGCACTCTCAAGAGAACTGCCTTCCGGAGGCCAGAGGATAACACCATAGCCGATTCCGCCGGAGGTGCAGGAGAGAAGCAGAAGGATGAAAATGACCAGAACACTTGCTGACGAATAGATTTTACCGACTCGCATAGCTTTGAATAGACCATATATACCGGGATAAGTCAATAATTCCCGGATCATCTGCCCGGACTGCGGGCTGAACAGGAAATGCTTAATCGCCAATCACGAAGGCGATTTTTCCCTGCTGCAGGATTTCCCCGGCCCGGGGAGAATTAAGAAGGGAGAGGGCATCGGAGCGTGGAATAACGGGATCCGAAGGGGCAATGCCAAAGAGACCCCTTGCGACGATTCGCAGGGGACTTGGGCCTACGCGATCCTCCAGTTCCACGGAAGACAGTGATCTGAAGTATCCAACCGGTCCCCGCTCAAGGAGAGTCTCCCGGTCCATCATTTCCGGTTCAAACACGATATTCATCTCTGTATCCCAAATACGGGGAAAAAGAACCGGGACAAGATTCGAATCTCCCTCTTCACCGAAGACGGGATACGTATCCTGGGCGTATATAAGAACGCCCGTGTAATTTGCGCTTGGTGCATGAAATAGACCGGGGGGCGGTGTGTATCCTCTGGAATGATCAAGGAATACTGCAGCCAGATCCGGAAACAGGGCTAATCGGAAGGTGAAGGTCAGCTCGCCGAATTCCCGGGAAAAACTGCTGGAGACAGGCTCTATTTTGGTAAGCGCGTCGAGTAAATCGGAAATCCTGCGGGGATTGCGGCTGATCCACTCCTCGAGGGAGAGGGATGATGAAATACGCAGATCCCCGGCAGCGGATATAAACCGCTCTCCCAGATTACTGAAGGTTTCACGCCTCAGTCGGGACCGCTCTTCCGGAGAGAAATCGTCCACCCTGTGTACGACGGAGAGTCCTATAATCCCGTTCTGCCAGTCGACATCGACCCGGGACCCCGGATCCGGAAAGATGTTTACCGCACATATAACAAGAGCCGCAATAAGCGGAAAAACTCTTTTCACCGCTTCTCCTCCGGTGCAGACTTCCCCAGGGGAACCTTGAGTACCATCCCCGGATGAATCAGGGAGTTGAGACTGAGCTGATTATTGTAAGCCAGTTCAGCGGCGCTGGTGTTATAGCGGCGACCGATGCTGCTGAGGGTGTCCCCGGGCTGAACTTTGTATTGAGTAACGGTGTTATACTGCACAATACCGGCGTTGTCTTCTGGTCCTGCATAGGGCGGCATAGGTGCCGCAAGGGGGATGATCACTTCCGAGCCGATCATCAGGCGCCGGGGATCCAGCCGGGGATTGAACTCAAGCAGAAGATCCGTGGAAACTCCGTAATGTCTGCTCAGAGCGTACAATGTATCTCCCTGCTGTATTGTATAGGTATCAAGATCCATTAATGCCAGTTCCTCATCGTTCAGGGCCCTTGTAATACTATCGGCGTATTCCTGTGGAACTTTCAGTCTGTACCCCTTTATCTGCGGGGGTGTTACAGGCTGGTTCAACTCCTGGTTGGCTTCCGCAAGAATTCGAAGGGGAATATCCGCGGCTTCAGCCAGCCGGCTCAGGTGGACCGGACCGCTGACTTCCACACGGGTCCACAGATGGTCTTCCCACTGGAGAGGAAGCCGGTAGCGGCCGGGATAGGAGGCAAAACGGCTGACGGCGAGAAAACGCGGAACATAGGATACTGTTTCTGCAGGAAGATACCCGTTCCGTGCAAGGGTCCAGAAATCCCGGGTCCCGGCAGCCTCAAGCGCCCGCTGCATGCAGCCGAGGCCGCAGTTATAGGCTCCTATGGCCAGGAGCCAGTCTCCGAGCACGTCATAATTCGACTTGAGTTTCTCCAGGGCTCCAGTGGTGGACTTCCAGAAGTCCCGTCGTTCATCCAGCCACCTGTTCACCTGGATATCGTAAGGATGGATGCTGTTCAGCATGAACTGCCAGAGTCCGGAAGCTCCTGAACGGGAAAGCGCCGAAGGTATAAAGGCGGATTCTATAATCGGCAGATAGGCCAGTTCCCAGGGGAGACCCATCTGGCGAATTTTCGAGTGGATGAAGGGCAGGTAGGGTTCGCCCCGCCGCAGAACCCGATCAAGATACTCCTGACCGGTTTTTCCGGAATAGTGAAGATAGTGGGCCTTTACCTCCGGAATATCTTCGAAATCCGATACATTGAGGGATTGAAAAGCCGGTCCCTTGTGGCCCTGTCTGGTAGGGAGGGGAGCGCCCTCTCTATTGAGTAAGTCAGACGGCGGGTGGGTTTCGTAACTCAGCATAATTTTCGAAGCACCCTTCCAATGCTCGACCCGTGCAGGCAGAGGACCGGAATACAGATGAAAGGTCATGCAGAGCAGGATACAAAGAGTTACATTGCCTCCGGAGAGGCGGCTTTTATCCATCACTGCTCCCGGCGAAGGGTTTTTCTCCAAAGTAAATTCCCGCCCATTCCCATTGACCATGAATTTCGGGATCCGCGGGGAAGTTAACCCGCCTGAAATAGAGGTACCAGGTTTTAATCCGGTAGGACCAGCCCCAGGTCCTTAAATATGCCTCCCTGCTGTTGGACCCCTCATCCAGCTCCCGGGAGTAGTAGACATTACCCTTGAGAAAGATGCCGATGTCCGCCAGAAAGTCGATATTTGCCTCGGTCTCTTCTTCTTCCCAGGAAAGGGCGAAAAAATTGACCTTGGCCATATACTGACGCAGCCTGCGGGGGTCCTCCCGCCAGATGGCAGCTTTTATGTTGTTCACCAGACGATCCAGATCGGCCATGGTCCAGTCCTTGTCCCTTCGATCGTAGAAGGTAATCATGGAAGTAATGTCTTTATGGGCTTCCGGTTTACCGGGAATGCTCGTTTCGGGATACAGCAGAAACTGCTTGTAGGCCTGGATTGCCAGTTCCCATTCGCCGACTTCCTCGTAGGTTTTTCCCAGAAAATAGTAGGCCTCGCCCATATCTATTTCGCCGGAGAAACGGGCGATCAGTTCCTTGTAGTACTGAATGCGTACCTCCGGATCTTCCACCAGATTAATGAGGCTTTTCAGACAGAGATAATGTACCGAGCTGTCCCGGACCAGCAGGTCCGAGTAGTTTTTCAGGATACGTTCGTAATAGTGTACGGCGAAGGGAAATGCCTTGCTGTCCCGGTAGTTCTCCGCAATGACGAGAAGATAATAGGCGTTGAAAGGGTCCTGGGGGTTTTTCTCCACATAGGTGGAAAGAAGAAGGTTCAGCTGTTCCACCGCTTCCCGCTGATAAAGCTGCTTGATTATCTCGTTGAGCAGAATGAACCGGGCTTCAAAGCGCTGGTTCTCAGAATCCCGCAGCTGGATTAAAAGATCCGCCAGCTCCTCTTTCTGTTCCCTGCTGCCCTTGAGAAAGTAGGAGAGTTCTCCGTACTTCAGGGAATCGATCAGGGAACACTGAGTAGAAGAGAGGACGAGGGTGATAATCATCACCACGAAAAAAGCCGTTACGCCTATGCGCTTTCTCATATATGAATCAGATACTACCAGACCTGTATGGACTTGACAATATTGGCCCGAGGTAAGGAGCTCTGCTTACTTGTCCGGCGGACGTATATTTGATAATCTGATAATCGCTGAACAGCGATTATTGTGTACCAGGAGAGGATATGGCGCAAAGTATTACCAAAACCGGAGATAAACTGATTGTTCCCGACCAGCCGATAATTCCCTATATTGAAGGTGATGGAATAGGTCCGGATATCTGGGCGGCTTCAGTTCGCGTCTTCGACGCCGCAGTGGCGAAAGCCTACGGCGGAAGCAGAAAGGTCGCCTGGAAAGAGGTGCTGGCGGGTCAGAAAGCCTTCGATGTCACCGGCAACTGGCTGCCCGTGGAAACCGAAAATGCTTTCCGTGAATACCTGGTCGGAATAAAGGGCCCTTTGACCACCCCGGTCGGCGGGGGCTTCAGGAGTCTTAACGTTACCCTGCGTCAGCACCTTGACCTTTTCGTATGTCAGCGGCCTGTCAAATATTATTCCGGAATACCGTCACCTGTAAAAAAACCGGAACAGATTGACATGGTGGTTTTTCGGGAAAACACCGAAGATGTCTACGCCGGTTTCGAGAGTCCCATGGGGGATGAAAAAACCGCCAGGCTGATAGAATTCCTCAATCATGAAATGGGCTGGCAGATCCGGGAAGATTCCGGTGTGGGAATCAAACCCATCAGTGTTTCCGGCACAAAAAGACTGGTCCGGGCGGCCATACAGTACGCCATTGATCATAAGCGGAAAAGCGTAACCCTGGTTCACAAGGGAAACATCATGAAATACACCGAGGGAGCCTTCCGGGAATGGGGATATGCCCTTGCCGGAGAGGAGTTCAGCGATTCCGTGGTCTCCTGGGACGACTGCAGAGGAGATGTCCCGGATGGGAAAATCCTTATCAAGGATGTTATCGCCGACGCTTTTCTCCAGCAGATTCTTACCAGACCCGCCGAATACGATGTTATCGCCACCATGAACCTGAACGGTGACTACGTTTCCGACGCCCTGGCGGCCCAGGTCGGAGGAATCGGTATAGCCCCCGGTGCGAATATCAACTACGACAATGGAATCGCGGTTTTTGAAGCCACCCATGGGACGGCTCCGAAGTATGCCGGCAAAGATATGGTGAATCCCTCCTCGGTGATTCTGTCCGGCAGCATGATGTTCGAATACATGGGATGGCAGGAGGTGGCTGACCTCATCGAAAAAGGAATGACCGGTGCTATTTTGCAGAAGAGGGTAACCTACGATTTTGCCCGGCTGATGGAGGGCTCAACAAAGGTTTCCACCAGTGATTTCGGCAACGCGATTATCGAAAACATGGGATAAGCAGATATGAAAAAAGGGAGGGTACGGGTTCCGCACAAACTTTTACTGGGAAGCGTCTTCTTTTTTCTGGTGGGCATCGGTCTGCTGCTGGTTACCACCGGACTGCTTCCCCGTTACGAAGATCTCTGGCCCATCCCTCTTACCCTTCTGGGTTTGCTGTTCATCTATCTGGTGCGGGTCAACAGTGCTCCTCCCGGATACATAGTACCGGGTATTCTCTTCTCCCTGGGAGGTCTGCTCCTTACCCTGAAGAGCCTGTTAATGCCCGATCTGACCATGGAAAGAATATGGCCCCTCTTCATGACCTTCGCAGGCGTTTCCCTGGCCATCTACGGCAGAGGATTCAAAGGCAGTTTCAGGGTTAAAATACTTGTTCCCGCTGTTGTCATGATAATCCTCTCCCTGTTGTTTCTGCCGTTCAGTCTTGAACTCGTCAGGGAGAATTTTTCTTCCGTCGTAACAGTCTGGTGGCCGCTTCTCTTCATTTTTCTGAGTCTGGGACTTTTCGGAGAATACCTGCGCAAGAAGAAAAAATGACCATACTTCGGCGATTCATGCGTATTCTGATCCTGCTGACAGTTGTTCTGCTTCTTTCCGGATGTTTTTCCACTCCGGAAAATCCTGATGAACCCGTCGCACCGCCTCAGATCAACAGAAACCAGGGTTTCGTGGTCGATGCCTTTCGGTCCCTGGCCAATGGATCTCCCGGGTCGTTGCGGGAAGCCTACAGGATTCTGGATGAGGCCGAAGGCCTGTCGGATTATGCCATGGATCTTAAATACTTAAGCAGCTGGCTCTACAACAGCCTCTATTCTTCCCTGCCTGAGAATCTGCCGGATCTTGAAGCTGTACCGAACAGTTATTTTTCATCCATCGTCGATGACATTGAAAACGGTGTATACCCGGTTACCAGGATCGAGGAGAGCAGTTACCTCTTTTTCATTCTTCCTCCCATGTCTGTCCTGTATACTGAATCAGATGACACTCTGGAGATAGCCTTCGAATCCCTCACGGTCGGTCATGATCTGAATCCGGAGGGTACGCTCCCGCTCTATCTTCTCGGATACGTGGAAGAACGCAGGGGTAATTACGACGAGGCTGTTACCCGGTACATCAGCGCTCTCCAGCAGTCCCGGGAGTGTTACCCCGCTGCCTACGGCATGGTACGGATATACATTGAAGAAGGACGCTACGAAGATGCGGAGCTTATACTCTCCGAGGCGGCGGAACTGGTTCAGCCTGATGCCGAATATCTCTATCTGCGCGGCCGGGTTTATCTGGGAACACAACGTTTTACCCTTGCCCGTGAGAATTTTGAGAAAGCCCGGGAGCTTCTGGGCGAGGATCCCAGACTTCTCATGGGTACTGCCCGGGCGCTTTTTTCACTGAACGAGCCTGAGGAGGCTCTGGAAACAGTGCGGCGAGCCCGCAGACGCGGAGCAGGAACGGTGGAAACTGCCCTGCTGGAAGCGAATATTCTGCGCTCCCTGGAACAGAGAATCAAGGCATTATCGATTGTTGAACAGGCCCAGGAGCTGTTTCCTGACAACCAGAGGCTCAAGGACCTGAAAGCCCAGCTCCTGCTGGAAACCGGCCGCAGCGAAGAGAGTCGTCTTCTTCTGGAGGACGTCAGTTCCCAGGGGTATGCGGAAACCCTGGAGCGGGATGTTCTGCTTATGAAGAGTGCCATTAACGCATCCCTCTGGCGGGAGGCGCTGATCTATTTCCAGCATGCCAGTGAGCAGTCCAGGGATCAGGAGATCCTGAATCTGGGAGCAGTTATTTACATGAACACCGGAGAAGCCGGGAAGGCACTGGAACTCTATCAGGAATTGAACAACCGGGATCCGCAAAATCCTGAGTATCCCCTGAGGGCCATGGAACTCTCCCGGGAAGAAAACAACCGGGAGCTTGCAGCTGCCATGATAGAGCGCCTCAGGACGATGGAACTGAACGCCATGCAAAAAAGCAGGCTGAAGGTGGGGGAGGCTTTTCTCGTGGCTGGTACTCCGGAGGAGCGGAAAATCCTGGAAGAAGCGCTTTTTCTTGATGTCCGCAACGAAGAGGCATTGCTGGGGCTCGCGGAATATCACCTGCGCAGGGGAGACAGGCGCAGGGCGGACCTGTATCTGCGCCAGCTGGAACGAATGTCCGGACTTGATCAGAAAACCCTGGACCGGATTCTCATACTCAAGGAGGAGCTATATTGAAGCTGAAACGTGCTGCTCTGCTGTGCCTGTTCGGAGCCTCATTTCTGTATGCCGATAATCCCGATTACGCAGCCTGGATCGGAATGGACCCTGCCGGATCCCACGCTGTATTCGGTCCGCCGAGCCACATTTACGTGCACCGGGGAGAACGCGCTGAGGAAGACAACGTGGTATTCTATCGGGACGGTATCTACCTTTTCTGGTTCGAAAACCGCATATGGCAGATCCGGGCGGACAGAAACTCCGGCGCTGCTCTGGCTGGTATCGGTATAGGGGACACCAGGGACAGGGTAATCGCTATGCTCGGTGAAGCCCTCTATACAGAAGCTGACGGAAGCCTCTATTTCGAGATTTCCCGGAGAAGCTATCCCCTGCGTCTCAGGGTAGTCCTTGACTCCGGCGATACCGTGGAAGATCTCTATCTTTACCGGGGAGACTACTGATGATCTGTCTCTCCCTTACCCGTGAAACCCTTGCTGAAAATCTTAAGGAAATAGAAAGGTATAAAAAGTATCTGCAGCTCTGCGAGCTGCGGGGAGATTGTCTCACAGAATGGGATACCGAAGCACTTCGGGATTTTCCCCGACAGGCCGGAGTACCTCTGATCCTGACCCTTCGCAGAGCCGGTGACGGTGGTAACTGGAGGACTTCGGAAGAAGAACGCTGTTCAAGATTTATGGAGCTCCTTTCATCCGGTTATGCCTGGGTGGATCTTGAGCATGTTTCTGCAACCGAATCAGTTGCCCGTGCAGCCCGGAAAAAGGGCATCCGGATTATCCGTTCCTTTCATGATACCCGGGGAGTCCCCGAAGATCTGCCGGAACGTTTCAGGGAATTGCCTGAAAGGGAAGGAGAGATTCCCCGTATTGTAACGACTCCCCGTTCTGTTGCCGACCTTCGGATCATTCTGCAGACCCTGAGGGAGACTTCGGGACCCGGAATTATCCAGGCCATGGGGGAGTGGGGGTTCCCCGCAAGGATACTCTCCGGCCTTTACGGTTCGTATTTTACTCTGGTGTCCCCGGAAAAATCCCCGGATGATCCGGTGCCTCTCTCTCCTGAATCCCTGGAAAAGTTATACCGATACAGTACCCTCTCCTCGTCTACCTCGATATTCGGGATAATAGGGAACCCCGTGCTCCACAGCCGTTCTCCCCTGATCCACAACTCCGGATACGCAAAGCAGTCCCTGGATGCTGTGTACCTGCCTTTCAAGGTCGATGATGTGGGAGAATTCTTCTCCCTGGCAGAGGAGCTTTCCATCCAGGGCTTCTCGGTAACCATTCCCCACAAATCTGAAGTAATCCCCAGACTTGTCCAGACCTCGGATGAGGTCGCAGCCATCGGCGCCTGCAATACCGTTGTACGAAGCTCCTGCGGCTTCAAGGGATACAATACTGATGTAAGGGGATTCATGCTGCCCTTGAAAAAGCTCTGCGTTGCCGGGTTCCCGAAGCGGGCGGTCGTTATAGGAGCCGGAGGAGCCGCCCGGGCTGTTGTCTACGGATTAAAAGAGGCCGGAACGGAGATCCTGATTGTCAACCGGACAGAGTCAAAAGCCCTGGACCTGGCGAGGGAGTTTAAATGCCGCGGCGCCGCACTGTCTCCCGGGATATACAGTGAGATGGCGGAATACGCCGAGCTTGTGGTTCAGACTTCCGCTGCGGGCATGCATCCTCTTGAGGAGATTGATCCTGTTTCGGGATATCCCTGGACTGGAAAGGAGATCGCCTACGATCTGATTTACATCCCCGAAAAGACCCGTTTCCTGTCCGCAGCGGAAAATGCGGGGTGTCGGATACTGAACGGAGCTCCCATGCTGCAGGCACAGGGAGAGGCGCAGTATAAACTTTTTACCGGCACCGAGTATCCCCGGTAAAGCCGCTCTTCAGGGCAGCTCTAAAAACTACTCTTTTGCCCATATCCTGCGTCGTCAGGATTTCCCGCGCTCCTCAGCTCTTGTTAAGAGCTTGCGGGCGCTACAAAATCTTCACTCCTTGACTATGCTAAAAAATACCACGTTTTTAAAGCCGCCCTCAATAAAACACCGAGCGTCGGCGTTTGCGTATTCTGCTGGCCCGCCGAATCTTGAAGGTATGTTCTATCTCTTCCGGCAGAAGAAGAGCAGTCAGGCTGGGATCCCCCGGGTCCTTGGTCAAACTTAAGGGATACACCAGGGCGCTTCCGTCGGGAATCTCGGGAGATTCAATCTCCAGAAGGTCTTCCCGGTTGTCCAGGACATCCTCGATGATTCTGAGCTTGGCATGAAAATCGATTCCCCGCGCCTCTATGCGTCCGATCCGGCAGACCTCGGGGCTCAACTGACGGGGGAAAATCAGCAGTTTTCTGGCAACCTTGGCTTCCAGCTCACGACGCTGTTCCTGAGTGAGCTCAAGACTGTTCAGGTGAGCAATAAGCTCTTTCTGTATACGCCGGGACTCCTTATCGGCATCCATGACGATCTTTCCTGTCTCTTCCGGTTCAGGGGCTGTTCTGGTGGAGATGGAGGGGATATCTGGAAGCCTGGGGGTGTAATCAAAAATTCCCTCCGCGTCTGCCTGGGAGAGAAGGTTCCGCACTTCTCCGGGGTCAGAGTAACCCAGGGCCCTCCACTTGGTGATGAAGGGACTCAGTTTTTCCGGTCTGACAAAATAGACTCCCGGCGCAAGGGTCAGCAGGATCATGGAGCTGAACTCCTTTTGTATGACGGTAACCAGCTCCGGTACAACCTTGATAACCGTGCCCGTGGCTATTTCGATCTGCTGAACCCGTTCCATCCAGCCCTGAAGGGTTATCACCACGTTCTGAGGGGTTTTCCCCTCACAGGCCTCTTCAAGCAGACCGGGGATATCCGTATCTTCTCCGCAGGTCCGCAGGGATTCGATAAAATGCTGTTGCTCGATCTCAAAATGAGAAACCCTGTCGTAACGTTTAAGCCTGCAGTAGAGGGCGGCAAAAAGGCGTGCCGCTGCCGAGGCTCCGGGGGGAAGAAGGACCTCAAAACTGGGTTGCAGAATCATGGGCATCGTTTCTGCTGCCTTCGTAGAATTCGCAGATACAGCGAATCGGACAAAGCCGTCATCCTCCTCCATATAACCGGCCATAATCAGACGGTCAAAGGACTGGGATATCCTCTTCGGGGTAAAACGCTGATCTTCCCGGGAAAGCTCGGCGCTCAGGAGTTTAATCAAAGGCTCCCGTTCATAACCCAGATGGCCGGAGGTGTTTTTCCTGAGGGCATTGATTATGGTATGTCCTGCCGCGAAAGCCCTTCGGGGAGGAGATTCCCGCCAGCCCCCTGCGGTCAACCCGGCAAGAAAAACAGTAAACCGTTCCTTCCCGGGAAGAGAGATGAATTTTTTCAGCTGTTCCGGATACACCGAAAAGCGGTCTCCCCTGTCATGGATGATCCCCAGATAGACGAGGCTTTCCAGGCAGAGCATGAATCGGGCATCGTCACCGCTCCCGGGAAAGAGATCGATGAAACTGCTGCGTACACTCTTCTTGAGCTCGCCGCTCTGCTTGCATGGGGAGGAGTTATCCTGCAGAAATGAGAGAAAAGCTATCATCATCTCTTCGGTAAACCATGCTTCTCCGGTCCTTTCCGGGAAGGCTTTGACTGAAATTGTCTCCTCCGTACGCTGTTCCAGCTCTTCCTCCAGGACGGGATTCACGAAATAAAAGCCGGATTCGTCCCGGTAGATAATGAGTCGCTCCTGGAGGTTTTCCATCAGGCTTTTAAACCGCAGTTCGCTGTAGCTGTCATGAAAATAGCGGTACAGATGATCAAAGTCCGATCCCCCGGAGCGAAGTATAAAAGCCGTTACAGCGCTTTCATCATCATTCAGGAGGGCAAGAATCCGTGATCTGGTCTCCGGATTCAGGAGAAACTTCTCAATGCTGTTGATTATGGAAGGTTTGTGATAAGGGGTCTGCACTTTGCCCAGGTGGTTCTTGATCAGTTCAAAAAATGGTTCATCTTCGAGGGTAAGGAGTGTGCGTTTCCAGTCATCTACTGAGGGCATCTGAACATCCTACCTTAAATATCCGTGTCCCACAACTCAATGTGATAGCCGTAGCCCTGTTCGGTCAGGAATTTCTGACGGTTAAGGGCGAACTCTTCCTCCAGGGTGTAGCGTGAAACAAGGGAGTAAAAATAGGAGTTCCGCGCCTTCGGTCTGAGAATTCGTCCCAGACGCTGCGCCTCTTCCTGTCTGGAACCGAAGGTCCCTGAAACCTGTATGGCCACCGAAGCATCGGGAAGATCGATGGCGAAGTTCGCCACTTTTGAGACCACAAGTATTGTAATCTCGCCGGAGCGGAACCGCCGGTAAAGATTTTCACGCTCGCTGTTCGGGGTTTTACCGGTTATCAGGGGTGCCTTGAAAGCGGCGGCAATCTTTGTGAGCTGATCGATATACTGGCCGATAACCAGGGTGCCCTCTCCTGCGTGGTTCGCCGCCAACTCCCGGGCAATTTCGATTTTTCGGGGATTTTCGGCGGCAATCCGGTATTTCCTTCGTTTGTCCGCCGTTGCATAGGGAATACGGTCCTCCTCGGGCAGGTCTATCCGAATTTCCGTGCAGTAGGCCTCTGCTATCCATCCCTTCTGTTCAAGCTCCTTCCAGGGGACATCGTAGCGTTTTGGACCGATGAGGGAAAAAACCTCTCCCTCTTTTCCGTCCTCCCTGACCAGGGTCGCAGTAAGCCCCAGGCGGCGCACAGCCTGTATTTCGGCAGTGACCCGGAATACCGGAGCCGGCAGAAGGTGAACCTCGTCATAGATTATCAGCCCCCAGTCCCTGGCCCGGAAGAGGGCAAAATGAGGGAAGGGTGGATCCTGTTTCTGTCCGTAGGAGAGTATCTGGTAGGTGGTAACCGTTACGGGGCGGATCTCCTTTTTCCCGGAGGTGTATTCGCCTATTTCATCGTGATCGAGTTCCGTTTTGTCCTTGAGTTCATCCATCCATTGATGGACCGCCGCCACATTGGTCGTTACTATCAGGGTGCTGGTCTGTAGCAGTTCCATTACCTTGAGACCCACGATGGTTTTTCCGGCCCCGCAGGGCAAAACGATGACGCCGAAACCGTTGCCTGGAAGTCCCCCGCCGTGGAAGCTTTCCGCCGCCTCGGCCTGATAATCCCGGACCGTAAAGTCCCGGCCGTCAGATGTGCTGGCGCGCAGGATAATGGGTGTTTTTTCTCCTTTCCGCAGGGGAACCCTGTCGTCCACGGGATAATTAATCCTGATCAATGCGCTCTTGAGGCTACCGCGGTTTACCAGGGAAACCATGAAATCATCTCCCAGGGGAACAAGGAGCTTCATTATGTCCCTGCGGGCAAGGATTTCCCGTCTAAGAGCCTCCGAGGCGATCTTCAGCACCAGGTAGGCAGGATCATCGGAGGGTTCAAGAACGATGCTGCCGTAGCGGCCCAGAAGGTCCCGGACATTGAAAAGAACGTTATCAGGCACCGGAAAGCGGGACCACTTTTTCAAACGTTCCTCGATCTCCTGTTCCCGTAAGCCGGCGGAGGCGGCGTTCCAGAGAGAAATGGGGGAGATCCGGTAGGTATGCATATGTTCCGGTGACTTTTCAAGTTCTGCAAAGGGGGCGATATCGTCCCTGGCCTGGGAAAAACCTGGATCATGAACATCCAGCAGCAGGGAGCCGTCACTCTGCACTATAAGAGGGGTACTGTTAATCGACGACATAAACTTGAGGATATCTGATTGTGCCTCTCCTGAACAGACCGTAAGGAGAGATAAAAAGAAAACCATGGAAAGAAAAATCAGCTTGACCGAAAATGAGCTTCCCTATAGTCTTTTTTTATGGGCAGGTTACTGGTCGTCGGAAACATTGCGGAGAGTCCTTTTTCAGCGGATATCGGGTATTACCTGAGGCAGGAGGAGCACTATTCCGATCTTGTCTCGCTGAAAAGCTTTCTCAACGGTGAATTCTGCCCTCGCTTTATTGTAGATGAGGCCTCCTGGGAAAACATCGGGCGCAAACTGGAATCCTATACCGTCATGATTACCAGTACCGCCATGTCCGGTTTCAGCCGGGATGAGCTTGCCATGAGGAATTTTCTGATTTCCAGGGCAGCCAAGGATAACGGCGCCGACCGGGTCATTCTCCTTGAACCGGACCTGTTCTACAGCGCCCAGGACCGGGGGCCCCGGCCGGAACATGGTGCGACCCCGGTAAAACGCAGTATCCAGGACTACAAGAAGTTTGACGGACAGCCTTTTTCCGCCCGGCTCTACGCCGATCTGCTGAAAGAGTCCGGGACTGACGAAGTGGTGACTGTACACAACCACTCCCCGTCGGTGGAGCATATCTTCATGGACAGATTCTCCGGCTATTTTACCAACCTTCTTCCCTGCGATGTGTATGCGGATTACCTGAGGGATTCGGATATAGCCGAGGTGGACAATATGGTGCTCTGTTCTCCGGATTCGGGGGCTTCCGGATTCTGCCTGCGTCTGCATAAGGCCCTGAATAATCCCGGGGTAAAAATGCTGAAGATGAACAAGCACCGCAGCGACGAGCGCACCGTGGACGTCTCCCTGGCCGAGGACTCGCCGGCGGATATAGGCGACATCGCCGGCAAGGATGTAATAGTTGTTGATGATATGGTTCGAACCGGGACGACCATTATCGAGTGCTGCCGTCTTCTTAAAAGCGGAAATCCCCGGCGGATTATCTTTGTGGTGACTCACTTCTACTCGAGCAGGGAGGGGCGCATAACCCTCAACGACCCGATTATAGACGAAATAGTGACCACCAGCACCATACCCCAGATTCTGAACCGGGACATGCAGGGCCGGCTGAGGCACAAGATGGTGGTCCTGCGACTGGGCCGCTGGATCTCCAATGCTGTAACCGGTCTCCGGGGCATCGATCAGGCCTCGCTCCCGGGACCCCTTTATACTGAAGACATCTCATCCAAACATCCCCGCTGGAAAGGCCGGACAGGCCCCATCTGCGGACAATAATGCGGTATTCGGAGGCATACAGTGAGCTCAGGCTTTCGTATCGGAATAATTTCCGGAAAACTCGGTGATGTCGACGGGGTTTCCCTCGAAGTCGACAAGTGGATCAGGATTCTCGGCGAGATGGGCCATGAGGTCCATACCATCGCCGGAAAATACGGTACTCCCCTGGTAAGCCTTCCCCAGGAACGGCAGTTTACCCTGCCGAACATCCGTTTCGACAGTCGGGAGCAGAAGTGGTACGAGAGCCAGGTCTTTCCATTTCTGCAGAAGCACCCGCCTCATATAACACCGAAGCGGAAAAAGATCATCCTTGACCGCCTGCAGTTCGAAGGCAAGGAGGTGGCCAACCGGCTCTTCGAGTATGTGCAGAACAACAGTCTGGATGTAATCGTGGCCCAGAATACCAATGCCATGCCCATGACCCTGCTGGGAGGGATGGGGGTCTACGAGCTGGCGACTCAGCGAAGGGTGGCTACAATTTTTCATCACCACGATTTCTGGTGGGAACGGAGTCGTTTTTCCAACAGCCATATCGAAGGTCTGCTGGGGCGGATCATGCCGCCCACGGACCCGGGACTGGAGCATATTGTGCTCTCCACCTACGCCGCCCATATCCTGCGGTCCATCAAGCGGGTACAGCCCAAGCTGGTTCCCAACTGCGAGGATTTTGACAACCCCGTTGTAAAGGATGAGTACAATGCGGATTTCCGCAGGGAACTGGGATTCAGGGATTCGGATATTCTCGTCGTGCAGCCCACCAGGATCGTCCGGCGCAAGAGAATCGAAGATTCCATTGGTCTCATGGGAAGGCTGATAGCCCTGCATCCTGAAATAGCCGACAGGGTCCATTTTATTATCTCCCTGTACCAGGGGGACGAACCGGACGAAAACTATATCGGAGAGATCCGGCAGATGGCGCAGGGACTGGGGGTCCAGGTACATCTGATTTCCGACCGCGTTGCCTCGGAGCGGGGAACAGATGAAGGGGGGCGGAAGCTCTACACGAACCGGGATGTCCTGGCCAATGCGGATCTGGTAACCTATCTTCCCATCTGGGAGGGCTTCGGCAACGCCCTGCTCGAGGCCATGGCGGCAAAGGTTCCGGTTGTGACCACCACCTACCTGGTCTACAAGACCGACATCGGGATTCTCAAGTTCAGGAACGTGGAAATCCTTGATGTGTACGGCGACGACGGACACCTGGTAATCCCCGACCAGGCGGTGGAAGAGGTCTATGAGCTGCTGACGAATCCCGCGGTCAGGCAGGAGGCGGTGGAACACAACTTTGAGATAGCCGCCAGGGAGTTCGGCTTCGGAAAACTGCGGGAGAGGATCGGGACGATCCTGGAGGATTACGGTGACGAGATCCGTGCCTCCCGCAAGCGTGTCGCCCGCAGCAAGCAGGCCTACTCCGTGTAGCAAACCCGCTCATAAAAAACGGGGTCCCTGAGGGGACCCCGCAAAGTAAACAGATATCTGCTATGTAACCTAGAACTGGGCCCGCAGGTTCAGCTGGCCGCCGTAGGCCCCGGAAACGGGGTTGTAGGTTCCGGAAAGGTCCAGCTTGGCAAAGAGCAGCTCCACGGAGGTTCCCAGGTAGGCCCGGAAGGATGCGCCATTAGCTTCGGAGTAGACGGTGGCACCGTCGGAATCAATATCATCGAAATCACTGCCGTATTTATTTTTCCAGTCTTGAATAGTAACTCCATTGCCGGTGTCAGTTGTTACGTCAGCATCATATCCTCCACCAACTTCGGAAACACCATATGATACTCCAAAACCGATGTACGGGCGAAGTATAAATAAGAAGCTCTTGCTGATCTGAACCTTAGCGTCAATGACATTGCTACGCCATCCGAAGACAACGTCCGGGGAATTAAATGTCAGATTTCCCAAGTTATTGTTGGGTCCGATTGTCGGGTCAGGATCAGGGTCGGATATTGTAGTCGTTTCACCAACACTGGTGGAAACCATTCCATTAAGATACGTATAACCGGCCCCTACGGAGATCTCAGGCATCAGAAGGCCTTCTTTCATAACCCGGTAACGCATGTCGAAACCGAACATCTTGTAGTCCACGGAGACATCGTTAAAAGAGTCTTTGGCAAATTCGGGGATATATCCGGCCTTGATGCCGAAATCGAAGGGCAGGATAAGTCCGCCTAATCTTGCTTCCACCGAAGTTGCGGGGACAGGCAGCCCTCCCAGGTCCTTCAGCTCCTTCGGAACTTCCGTTACTCCGAGGTTTGTAAAGAAGCCTTCGATATCGTCCATGGGAACAACTACAAAACCCAGCGAGGTACCCACGCCGAAATGGGGGAATCCGCCGATGTAGCTGTCGGACCAGCGCAGGCCTACGTCAGCCAGAATAGGCATCGAGGGTGCCGCATCGTCGGCGAAATCTTCAAAGGTGGCGATAAACTCGTCAAGATCAGGAGTCTGGGCCGTCAGAGAAAAATTCATAATTAACATTAAAACTGTTGTTATTGTCAGCAGGCGTTTCATATCTTCCTCCGTTGAAAAAAATCAGCTGAATACAAGTATAGTACGTTAATCCGGAATATCCAAATTTCAGGCGGTCTTAATCGCTGATTTCCTTATCTTTTTCGTCGGAATCTTCCGATTCGTCATCCCCATCCGCGTGTTTCGTTACCGGGCGTATGGTCTCCTGAATGCTTTTGCCCTTTTCCTGGCTCAGTTCATACCAGGCGGTTTTGGCTTTCAGCTCCTCATCCAGATCCTCCAGGCGGTTGTACTCTTCCGGGATCGTAGCCAGGCGGTCCTTTCCCTCGGCATAGATAAAGCGTACGAGCTTGTCTTCGGGGGTACGGATAATGCCTGCATGGGTAATCTGGTCCCACTCAAGGCGTTCCAGTGAACTGGTGGGAAAGCGCAGGGTTATCCCGTCATCATGGGTCATGATAAAGCTTTTAATGTGATTGAGGAGCATGCGGATCATCTGAAAGGCAAAGTAGCCGAAGAGAACCGCAATGAACATTCCCGCAATCCCCGGCAGAATAACCAGCGGAGCGGCGGTCAGAAAAAGCAGCAGCAGAATAAGGCCGTAGGCTACAAAGAGCCTGCGGTTGCCTTTTACGCGAAAGGAATAACGCATGAAAAAAATACCTCCAGAAATAGCATGATTCAAGCCTGGTTTTTACGGCCCCGGGCTTCCTGGCGCATGAACTGGTCTGCCAGTACAATCGCCGCCATGGCCTCCATAACCGGGACTATACGGGGGCAGATGCAGGGATCGTGGCGTCCTTCGGTTACGATCTCCCGTTCCTCTCCCCGGATGTTCCGGGTCTTCTGTTTTACCGTTATGCTGGATGTGGGTTTTACCGCCGCCCGGAACACAATCTCCTGTCCGGTGGATATTCCCCCCAGAACTCCGCCGGCATTGTTGCTCAGGAATCCCTCCGAATCCATCCAGTCGTTGTGCTCACTCCCCCGCATGTCGGCGCAGGCAAAGCCGGAACCGAATTCGATCCCTTTTACGGCTCCCAGGCTCAGAATGGCATGGGCGAGCTCAGCGTCCAGCTTATCGAAAACCGGTTCTCCCAGTCCCGCGGGAACTCCCTGAATGCGGCATTCGATGATACCTCCGACGGAATCCCCGATCTCCGAGAGCTCCTTGACCCTGGCAACCATCTTTTCGGCAGCCACCGGGTCGCAGGCCCGCATGGGATTTTTCTCGATAACGGCAGGGTCGAAGCTTTCGCAGGAAATTCCTGCCGCCCGCAGGGTGTAGGCTGTAACGGAGACACCCCGCTGCGCAAGAAGTTTCTTCGCAACCGCTCCCGCGGCCACCCTTCCGGCGGTCTCCCTGCCGGAGGCCCGTCCCGAACCGCGGTGGTCCCGGATTCCGTACTTTGCAAGGTAGGTAAAATCGGCATGGCCGGGACGAAAGAGCTCCCGGATATCATCGTAGGCGCTGGGGCGCATGTCCTGATTGTAGAGGACTATTCCAAGGGGGGTGCCGGTAGTCAGACCTTCAAATACACCGGAGAGAATATGTACCCGGTCGCTCTCCTGTCTGGGAGTGGTAACCTCGGACTGGCCGGGTTTGCGGCGGTTCATCTCCAGCTGGATATCCTCCTCCGACAGAGGAAGCCCGGGAGGAACGCCGTCCACGATGACACCGACCCCGGGTCCGTGGGACTCACCGAAGGTGCTTATACGAAACAGGGTACCGAAGCTGCTACCTGACATTATCCATCTCCTGAAGACTCTTGCGTATCCTGGCCGCACCATCCTGAACATCCGCACCATTAAGTTCGACTACAAGGTCCGCCGTCGAACGGTACAATGTGTCCCGGTGCCTGAAAAGTTCGAGAAAACTCTCCCAGGGGGCCTTTTCATCCAGAAAAGGGGGAATTCCCCTGGCGGCTATTCGTGAAAAGAGGACTTCCGCTTCTTCGTAAAGGTACACCATAATCCCGAGTCCGGACAAGACGGGGAGGGCATCGGGATTGTCCGGGGTACCGCCGCCTAAAGCCAGTACATATAATCCGCCCTGTTCACTGAGCCTTTTAAGCGCCCCGATTTCAAGCTCCTGGAAACCGGATTTGCCGAGACGTCGATAGATCTCCCGGGGCTCCCAGGTTATCGCATCCGGTCCTCCCCGGTTTTCACGACACAGGTCAACCACGAGATCATCGAGATCATGGAACTTGAGACCCAGTTCGTCTGCCAGGCGACGACCAAGGGTGGATTTTCCGCAATGTTTGATTCCCGACACAATGATCGGGCGGGAAGGGATGTAATTCATAGGCGTCACGGCAGAGTACCTGTCAGCAGACCGCTGGTCAAGGTTCAGAGGCGTTCAGCGGCGGTGCAGCCAGGGAAAACTGTGTCAGGGGGGAGGGGGCGGCGATTTCATACCCCTGGGCATAATCCACCCCGATATCCTTGAGGAGCAGGAGAATTTCCTTGGATCTTACAAACTCCGCCACCGTTACCGTTCCGATTATATGTCCCAGATTGTTGATGGCCTCCACCATGGAGCGGTCGATGGGATTCTCATCCATATCGGAAACGAAGGTGCCGTCAATCTTCAGGTAATCCACGGGGAGGGTTTTCAGATAATTGAAGGAGGAGAAACCGGAGCCGAAATCATCGAGGGAAAAGGAATAGCCCTTGTTTCGCATCTCCTTGATGAAATTATTGGTTACCTGCATGTTGGAAATGGCCGCCGTTTCGGTGACTTCGAAGCAGAGGTACTGGGAGGGAACCCCGGAGCTCGTCACCAGGTCCGCGATGGTCCCCAGAAACTGTTCATTCGCCAGGGTGCCGGCACTCAAGTTTATGCTGAACATCATATCCTCCTCAGGGGCTTCCCTGAGTATGGAGGATATTGCAGAAAGACTCTTTTTGACCACGGCCTTGTCAATGGTGGGCATGAAGTTGTAACGCTCCGCAGCAGGAATAAAGGCCCCGGGCATGATAAGGTCTCCCTCGGGACTGACTATACGCAGAAGGATTTCATTCTTGACTGTCCGGTATTTTCCGTTCAGAGGAACGATGGGCTGATAGTAGAGTACCAGTCGGTCCTCTTCGATGGCGGAATTGAGCTTGGAGATCCAGGTCATTTCGTTACGCCGGTTCTGGAAGATATTGGCCGTCGAATCGTAGAGCTTGATCTTGTTGCCCCCCTCCTCCTTGGCGGTAAAGCAGGCATCGTCTGCTGCTGCCAGAATTGCCTGGATGTCCTTGGACTCGGTATCGATCTTTACCAGTCCTATGGAGGAGTTGATGGTGAAGACCTTGTCGTCCCAGACCATCTTGTGATTCACCAGCCGGTTCAGAAGCCGTTCAGAAATGAGTTTTGCCTGGCTGATGGATATGTGAGCCAGAATTACCCCGAACTCGTCCCCCCCCAGACGCGCGCAGAAATCCGAGGTCCGTACCATGGATTTGATGATGGAGGTGGCCTGCAGGAGCATCTCGTCCCCCGCGCGGTGTCCCAGGGTGTCATTGACCACCTTGAACTGGTCGAGGTCGATGTAGAGCAGGGCGTGGGTAATGGAGACGTCCAGGGTATTCTGGACCAGGCTGTTCAACCTCATGGAGAAAGCCTCCCGGTTGGCCAGACCGGTAAGAATATCATGACTTGCCTGGTAGGAAATCCGGTCGCTCAGATGTTTTACCACCGAGGTATCGTGCAGGGCTACCACGCTCCCCTCGTTTTCTCCCCGGGGGCCGAGGATCATGGAAAAAGCTCCGTCCACGTGAATCTTGTCTCCGCTGCGGTTCATCAGAATTGTATCCTGGAACCGGAAGGGCAGGTCCTCGGCGGGAATGTTCGTCAGGTCCGTGAAGTCTATGCGTCCGGCCCGGGAATCGTATATCTCCAGAACCTCTCCCAGGGGATTTCCTGTCAGCTCATCGCTGCCCCGTCCGAGAATGGAGACCGCCACGGGATTAACGAAACGTACCTTTCCATCGGTATCCGTGGCGATTATCCCATCCTCGATGGAGGAGAACATCGCAGAGTACCAGCGCTCCTGCCACTTGAGCTGCCTGTCGACGCTGTATTTATAGAGGGCAATATCTATACTCGTGTAGAGTTCTTTTTCCTTGAAGGGTTTCAGAATGTACCCCAGGGGCTCCACGTTTTTGGCCCGCTGCAGGGTCTTCTCGTCGGAATAGGCGGTCAGAAACATGACGGGAATCTCGAATCGCTCTTTTACAATCTCTGCAGTGTCGATACCGTCCATATCGCCGGAGAGCATTATGTCCATGAGAATTATATCAGGGGGCTCATTTTCGACGGACTCTATCGCCTGGGGACCGGTCGCGGCGACACCGGTTACCCGGTAACCGAAGTTTTCCAGTCTTCGCTGAAGGTCTATGGCGATGATCCGTTCGTCTTCAACTATAAGAATCTTCTCGTTGTTCATAATCCCTCAAATTACTCAATAACTCCATGATACTTACTTGTGGAAGAATATGCAAACCAAAATAATGATATATTTCATCTTGACATATTTCTTTCCTGTCATCATGGTTTAAGCAGATATGAGCAGTCTGTTTTTTTCTACACCCTTGAGCCGGGAAGAACTGACCCTCAGGGTCCGTCCCCGGGACAACGACGTGCGGGGGGCCTTTTTCCGGGATACAACCGCGATTATCCATTCAAATCCCTTCAGGCGCCTGAAACACAAGACCCAGGTCTTCTTTACCCCCCAGAACGACCACATCTGCACCCGGATAGAGCATGTTCTGCACGTTGCCAGTGTGGCTGCCACCATCTGCCGTTCCCTGAACCTCGACGCGGATCTTGCCTGGGCCATCGGACTCGGACACGATCTGGGGCATACCCCCTTCGGCCATGTGGGGGAGAAAATCGTGGAAGAGATAATGGGTGCCCCCTTTGCCCATGAACTCTATTCCCTGCGGGTTGTCGACAAGCTGATCAACCACGGGCGGGGGCTCAATCTTACCTATGCCGTCCGGGACGGCATAGTCAATCACTGCGGTGAGCAGTTTGAACAGGCGATAGTACCGGATTTTGAGCTCAAGGATCTTTCAGCCATACAGGCCCGGAACCGCTACCCTTCGACCTGGGAGGGCTGCGTTGTCCGGATGTCCGATAAAATTGCCTATCTTGGACGGGATTTTGAGGATGCCGTCAAGCTGAGGATTCTTTCCAGGGATTCTCTTCCGAAAAAGGTGAGCAGCCTGCTTGGAGTCTCCAACGGGGAGATTATCGATTCCCTGGTAAACGACATAATCCAGTCATCCCTCAAGACCGGGACAATCGGTTTTACCAGGCCGGTATATGAGGCACTGCTGAGTTTCAAGGAATTCAACTACGAACGTATCTATCGACATGAACTTCTATCGGAATACCACAGTTATTTCCGGCGTATTCTCTTTGCCCTCCATACCTATCTGACGGATCTTTACGCCCGTTTCGGCAGCGAGTACAAACGTTATCCTGAAGAGGGGAATACCCTTGCCGCCCGCTACGGGGAGTATCTTTTAAAAATGGAGGAACTCTACAGCAGTGAGAAGGCCTCTCCCTCTTCCATGGCCATCGACTACATCGCGGGAATGACCGATGATTTTGCCCTGGATGCGGTATCGGAGATCATGGTCCCCAAACACTTCCAGTCGAAATTCGACACCCTTCTGTTTGAAAGGCGGGGAAGAATTTGACAAGCCCCGGCGGGAGTAGTATTTTATAAGCGCCTTGAGAATCAGCCGCATCCACAGACAGCTTTAAGAAACTTTTTCCGGGAGTTTCAGCGTGATGTACCAGGAGAAAATTGGGGAATACCTTCTGCGCACGGAGGAGATGTATCCTCGTCAGGTGGAAAACGTTCTTCTGCGGCAACAGTGCGGTGACAGGCGGCGTTTCGGCGAAATCGCGGTTGACCTGCGCTACATCGATCGAAAAACCCTCGAAACCTGTCTTTCCGCCTCTGATCTTCCCCTCTGGACGAAACGGAAAACCGATAAAAGCCTCAGATCCTCAGCTTCCGACAGAGGCATTTCATCTTTTAAAGAGTCCTGAAAGACAGCGGGACACCCCAAAAACTCTTTCCTGCCAATGCAGCAGTGCAGGCGGCTGCTGTATCGATGTGAACCCTTAATTGTTCCGCAGCTTCGTGGGTATCCCTGCCGATCGAAGCTTCTGTGCAACGGCTTCGAGGACCTCGGGGTTGTAGGGGTCTACATCGCTCCAGGCACTGTCCAGAGTTCGCTGGTTTCTGTATCCCGACAGAAGGTAAGAGTCCGCCCCCTGCACCTCGGGGATAATGTCGTCGAAATCCTTCTCATCCACGATGCCAGGGACCATGGTTGTCCGGAGCTGATGGGGTATCCCGCTCTGGATCAGGATTTTCAGGCTCCTCCGTATCTGTTCTACCAGTTCTTCCGCCTTCGCACCCGGAGACAGAACCCTGGGGTAGTTGGAGAAAGATGTCTTGATATCCATGGCGACAAAGTCAGGCCTGAGATTCTCCAGCACTTCGGGAAAACTTCCGTTGGTATCGATTTTTACCGGCAATCCGAGCTCCCGTATTGCCGTGAGAAGATTCCCGATATTCCGGTGCAGCAGAGGTTCCCCCCCGGTAATCACAACCCCCCCCAGCACGGGGCGCCGCTTTTCCAGAAACCTGAGGATCTCGTCAAAGGCGATAAAATCCTCCGGAACAGGTCCCTGGACGAGTTCAGGATTGTGACAGTAGGGACAGCGAAAATTACACCCCGGCGTAAAGAGGACTGCAGCCACCTTGCCGGGGTAATCAATTAGGGAGGTTTTGACCAGCCCCAGACGACGGATCAACCGGCCGCCCGTTCTTTATTGAAAGTCCTGAGAAGTTCCTGGAGATTTGCACTGCGCAGGACTTCGTTGCCCGCGGAATCCCGGAAGATTACCGTCGGGGTAGCACAGACCGCAAGTTCTCCCGCCAGTTCAAAACCTTCATCCATGTCCACATTGATCTCGCTTCCCGGAAAGCCGAGTTCCGCAAGATATGTCCTGACGGGTGGACAGTTCGGGCAGGTAGTGCGGAAGAAATACTGATAGGAGGCTATATTGTTAAGATCCAAGGCCTCTCCGGACTGCTTCTGATCCCCGTCGATACGGCGGCGGATTTCGTCTTTAGTTCCAGCAAGCTGCGCTTTTTCCGCGTACTCCCCGGGGAGCTCGAAGGTCCGTCGGTGGTTGTACTCCTCCCGTTTGCCCCGGTTCCAGTTTTTTACCGAGCGGTAGTATCCGACGATCCGGGTATAGACCTCTGTCTGACGGCCTCTGACGTCTTTGACTTCTCTGTTCAGTCTTTCTATCTCTCTGTCGATCTGTTCAATTGTCATTGTGCTGTCCGGTTTTTCCTTCATCTTTTACTCCTTTGCTGACTTTATGCGCTTTCCGAAACCATCTCGTTCTTCAGGGCTTCCAGGCGATGGATCTCCGTCTTCAGACGTGCGCGCTCCTCTTCCCGACAGCGGGGACACTCGAAGTGTTCTCCCGAAATGTAGCCGTGAACAGGACATACCGAGAAGGTAGGGGTCACGGTGAAGTAGGGAAGGTGGTAGTTTGTTGCGATACTCTTTACGAGGTTCCTGCAGGCTTCGGTGTCTTCTATCGCCTCACCCACGAGCCCGTGAAAAACGGTGCCCCCGGTGTAGCGGGTCTGCAGAGCGTCCTGATGATCCAGGGCCTCGAAGATATCCTCCGTATATTCCACCGGCAGCTGGGTGGAGTTGGTATAATATACCTCTTCCTCGCCGCCGGTAATGATGTCGGGATAGCGCTCCTTGTCGTGCTTCGCCAGACGGTAACTGGTGCTTTCGGCGGGTGTAGCCTCCAGGTTGAAGAGGTCCCCGGTGCGTTCCTGGTAGTCCGCAAGGCGGTCCCGCATGTAGTCCAGTACTTCAAGGGCAAACTGTTTTCCCTCCGGGAGGGTGATATCCGCTCCGAGAAAGTTGAGGAGGCATTCGTTCATGCCGCAGATGCCTATGGTGGAGAAGTGGTTGTTCAAATGTTTCAGATACCGCCTGGTGTAGGGGAACAGACCGTTCTCCATGAGCCGGTTAATAACCTTGCGTTTGATGGTGAGGGACTCGGCGGCCAGATCCATCATGCGGGCCAGGCGCCGGAAGAACTCCCCCCTGTTCTTTGAAAGGTACCCGATTCTGGGAAGGTTGATGGTTACAACCCCGATGGAACCGGTAAACTCATCGGAGCCGAATAGTCCTCCGCCCCGTTTTCTGAGTTCCCGCTTGTCGAGTTGGAGGCGGCAGCACATGGAACGTACGTCTCCGGGGTCCAGATCGGAGTTGATGAAGTTCTGAAAATAGGGTGTGCCGTATTTGGCTGTCATGTCGAAGAGCAGCTCCGCATTGGGGGATTCCCACTGAAATTCCCTGGTAATATTGTAGGTGGGAATGGGGTACTGGAATCCCCTGCCGTTGGCGTCCCCGGCAAGCATGAGTTCGATAAAAACTTTGTTTATAAGGTTCATCTCTTCCTGGCAGTCACCGTAGGTAAATTCAGCCTCGCTGCCCCCGACAATGGCGGGTTTATCCGCCAGGTCCGGCGGAACGGTCCAGTCCAGGGTTATATTGGTAAAGGGCGCCTGACTTCCCCAGCGGGAGGGGGTGTTGACACCGAAGATGAAACTCTGGATTGCCTGCTTGACGTCATCCTCGCTGAGGGTGTCGATCTTTACAAAGGGAGCCAGATAGGTGTCGAAACTCGAGAGGGCCTGGGCGCCGGCCCACTCGTTCTGCATGATTCCGAGAAAATTGACTATCTGCTGTATCAGGGTAGACAGGTGCTTTGCCGGAGTCGAGGTAATCTTGTCCGGAACGCCCCCAAGCCCCTCCTGGATCAGCTGACGAAGGGACCAGCCGGCGCAGTATCCGGAGAACATGGAAAGGTCGTGGATGTGAAAATCCGCCTTTCTGTGGGCGTCGGCGATCTCGTCGGGATAGATATTCTTGAGCCAGTAGTTGGCGGTGATGGTTCCGGAATTGTGCAGAATCAGACCGCCCAGGGAAAAGTTGACATTGGCGTTCTCGTTGACTCTCCAGTCCGACTGGCTCAGGTAACCGTCCATGGTGGAATTGATATCCACCATGAGTTTCCTGGTATCCCGCATTACCTCGTGACGGGCACGATATATAATGTATTTCTTGGCTATATCGCTCTCTCCGGACTCGATGAGTACGTTCTCCACGATATCCTGAATTTCTTCCACCGCGGGAGCGGAGTTGGGATGTCGGGTGCTCATGAAATCCAGGAGACGCTTTTCCACCCTGGCGGTAAGAACCTCCACCAGAGGCATGTTTTCCCTGTCTCTGGCCGCCTGTATGGCCCGGCTTATGGCCGAGGCTATCCGCCAGCGATCATACTGCTCAATGGCTCCGTCCCGCTTGACTATCTGTCGTACCGGGTGTCCTTCAGTGTCGGTATGATGTTCCTTTAAAAAATCTTTCCAGCTGTTCTCGGGCATAAAAAAATGTTCCCCTCCCAGTTTTACTTCAAGTATTTTGTTATATGCCTGCCCTAGCGGGTAAGCTTTTCGATCTCGTTTATGAACTCATCGACATTGTCAAACATGCGGTACACCGAGGCAAAACGCACATAGGCAACTCCGTCAAGTTCATAGAGTTTCTTCAGCACCATCTCACCGATCTCCTCGGCACGGATCTCCCTGCTGTTCTTGGATATCAAAGCTGCTTCGTCCTCTATGGCGTGAAGCATCTCCTCGATATCCTTCTGGGAAACAGGACGCTTCTGCATGGACCGCTGTATACCCTGTTCGATCTTGTCCATGCTGAACGGTTCCCGGCGTCCGTCCCTCTTGATCACCATAAGAGGCTTTTCTTCTATGCGCTCGTAAGAGGTAAAGCGATACCCGCAGGACAGACACTCCCGTCGGCGACGTATGGACGTACCGCTGGCATTCTGCCGGGACTCAACAACGCGATCTTCCACTTCGTGGCAATGAGGACAGCGCATATTTCTGACTAATTCCTTACAGAGCCGCCATATATAGCGACCGTATATATAGTGCTTAATTACGGACAATCAGAATAATAACACACTATATGTCGCGGTTCAATGGGCAGAAGGCAGAAAGAAGGGTATTTTTATACATAAGCTTTACAGACGTTCAGTGGACTCCATATCGATCTCCGGAAAAGGGTTTTCCCACTGCCAGCCGGTCTTAGCGGTACTGCGAAAACGTTCGATACGCCGTATGCTCAGTTCGGCATAGACGGGATCAATATCCATGGTGCAGCAGGGGAGCTGTGCTTTTTCCGCAGCCAGGAGGGTCGTGCCGGAATGAGAGAAAAGATCCGCCACCACGGAGTTTCCCGGCGGGGGTGATGCCGTAAGAATCCGTTCCGCCGAAGCCAGGGGTTTTTGTGCATACGCTCCGGGGACGTTTTCCTCCATACGGTAGAACACCTGCTGCATATCCACCCAGATGTTTCCGGGGCGAATACAGTCGCTTCTGCTGCGTTCCAGGTTTTCCTGCCTGCGGCCCCCCACGGTTTTATAGTACCCCTTCAGGATTTTTGGAATATCCGTGTAGACAACCTTGAATTCCGGTTTTCCCTTTACGTAGTACAGAAGTTCCTGACGCAGGCTCATCCAGTTCTGCTGTGTACCGTAGCCGCGCTGGTTCCGCATGCTTATAAAGCTTCTGGACCTGAGGTCCCCATACTCCCTCAGCAGAATCATGATCTCCGGGAGGGGCTGGAACCCGTCGTTCTGGTCCGCTCCGAGCCAGAGGTAGAAATGGGCATCTTTGTCCAGAAACGAAAGACTCGCGTCAAGCCAGCGCCGGGTAAATTCAACATATTCATCCGCGCTTTTTCTGGAGAGGGCTGCAGTGGGACGCCTTCCTACGGCGATGTTGTAGGGGGGATCGTTCAGCATGGTACCTATTCTGCGTCCCTTGAACAGCCTGTCCAGGAAATCGGGGTTCCCCGCATCACCGACACCCACCCGGTGCAGTCCTTCGGGGTCCTGCCATATCTCGCCCTCCTTGAGCCTGCAGTGGGGCAGGATGCGTTTCTTCAGTTCATTGTCCGTGTCCAGGCGGGGCAGTTTTTCCATACCCCCATGGTACAGTACTGTTTGCCGGCATTACCAGTCCCCTTTTTATAAAGGACACCTCTAAAAACGTGGTATTTTTACCAAAGTCAAGAAGGAAAGATTTTGTAGCGCCCGCAAACTCTTGTCGTAACAAGAGTTGAGGACCGCAGGAAATCTTGACGACGCAGGATATGGGAAAAAGAGTAGACAATATGAAGTGACCCCCAGTTTGCGAATC
>NZ_MWQY01000018.1 GCF_002087085.1 Marispirochaeta aestuarii
CTTTTTCTCACGGACTGCCCGGCTCTCTGTCAGTGACAGGCTGATCTGGCTTAAGAGGATCAGTACTCCGTTAAAACAGGCGGCGGACTACCTTCCGGCCTATGCATGGGCCTGAGGTATCCCCAGGGTTCGGGACACTAGCTAATACTTGTACCCAAATTTTCGTAACAACTCGCGGCGCTCCCGCTTTTCCTTCTCCCCTTCGACGCCTTTGGGAGAAAATCCGTCCACTACACCGATAATTCCCCGGCCCTGACCGGTCTCGGCAGTCAGGATCTGCAGGGGGTTGGCTGTGGCCGCGTAAATCCGGGCGACTTCGGGGCACTGCTTTATCTGATTCAGGACGTTGATTGGAAACGCGTTCTTAATTATCAGATAAAAACTGTGCCCCGCCGCAGTGATTCTGGCGCATTCCACAGCTTGTGCAATTAGGTCGGCATTGTTGCCTTCGCTGCGGATAAGACATGGGCCGGAAGCCTCACAGAAAGCCAGGCCGAACTCGATTCCCGGTACGGACCCTGCCATGATCTCACCGAGGTCCTCCACAGTTTTAATAAAATGAGACTGGCCAACTATGATGTTGCAGCCCTCTTCCCACTCAAGCTGGTGAACTTCGATCCTTGCATTCATTCTTTCCGCCCCCTTCCAACTATTACTCCACCTGCCGCAGAGCCTGACTTATATTAAGGCTGTAGTCCCCGATATGTTCGAGGTGTCGCACAATATCCCGGAAAATCAGCTCTCCCTTAAGTTCAGAACGTTTCTTCTTGGCCATTTTCCGCCAGGAAATCTTGTTCAGCTGGTCCCGCATTTCGTCTATGGCTTCCTCCAAGCGCAGGGCAGCCTCCAGATCGTAATCCCGGATCGACTTTCCCAGATTGTCGGCATTGAACTTAAGGAAGTCCAGAACTCTTCCGGCATACTCGGCGATCTCTTCGGGACCTTTTTTATGAAGCTGAAGTTCTCCCTCTTTCAGTTTTTTTATCAACATGGCAATGCTGTAGGCGGAGTCCGAGATGCTCTCTAGTTCGTAGACCACCCTCTGCAGGGCCTGAATATTCCGCGCCTGGTAGTTGCTCAAGGAATCCCGCATGCAATCGGTAAGAAAATCCGTCAGCTCTTCCTGCATATCATCCAGATATTTTTCCAGGTCGCCCATCTCCATTTCCACCTCATCGATCCGGGAGAAATCCCTGGCTGCCAGCTGAATCTGCGACATCATTGACCAGGTCTCCCGGGCCATTCTGGCAGCTTCTGCGTGAACGCTGATCAGGTTTGATTCAACCGCATCAGGAATGTTGGAAGGAACCGCGACAAAACGGTACGCCCCGTATCCGGGCCGGATTTCGTCGTCCTTTACCATGCGTTTGACGAGTTCGGCAATCAGGGGGACAAACCAGATCAGCAGCAGGGTATTTGCAATGTTGAAGAAGGAATGAAAAGCCGATAGGTGCAGAGGAATCATGCTGCTTTCCGAGGAGAGTCCAGGTACGAGCTTCTCGATAAAATCGACGAACGGAAAGAATATAATCAGCATCCAGGTCACGCCGACCAGGTTGAATACCATGTGTGCCCGGGCGGATCGCTTCGCTTCTGCTTTCATGGGAAGAGAGGCAAGAAATGCCGTGATGGTTGTTCCGATATTCTCGCCGAGAACAATGGCGGCGGCAATCGGAAAATCGATCCAGCCCTTGTAAGCCATGGTAAGGGTCAGTGCCATGGCCGCCGAAGAGGACTGAAGGATTACCGTAAGCACGGCTCCTACCAGAACAAAGAGGATAATGGAAAGATACCCCAGGGAGGTAAAACGGGCAAGAAAGGCCAGGGCCTGCGGACTGCTCCCGATATCGGGGACCGACTCTTTCATCAAGTGCAGGCCCAGAAAAAGCAGTCCGAAGCCGATCAGGACCTCCGCAATTTCCCGCCGTTTTTCGGAACGGCTGAAATAGAAGGGAATGGCGATCGCCACCGCAGGAAGGGCAAAACCCGTAATTTTGACCTTGAAACCAAAGATCGAAACAATCCAGGCGGTGAGGGTGGTTCCGATATTGGCGCCCATAATCACCCCGATGGACTGTTGCAGGTTTACAAGTCCGGCATTAACGAGGCTGACAAGAATAACCGTCGTTGCGGAAGAGGACTGAACAATACAGGTCGCCGCCAGTCCGGTAATAACCCCCATCAACCTGTTGGTCGTAAGGGTACCCAACAGGGACTTCAGCTTATCCCCGGACCGTTTGTGAATTCCATCGCTCATGGACTTCATACCGATCAGGAATATGCCGAGCCCTCCCAAAAGATTCAGTATCTGAAAAATCGCAGACATGATTGCTCCACAGGGAAAAATGTTGGCATTAGTGCAGGATGCCTTTTATGTTTTAGCATACATTTCGGCATTTTTGGAATAGGAAGCAGGAATAGCCTTCTTCCTTCATGCCGGATAATGCTATACTTTTTTAACTGCATATGAAAACAAAAGCCCTGGTAGTATCGGCCGTGATCCTCTGTTTCAGTGTGCTTGTAAGCGCCGAGGGAGCCCGGGAGGGTACTGGAAACTCCTCCCCAATATTACAGCGGGAAGTGCGCCTGATAATCTCCGGAAATGCAGGAAGTACCCAGGACCAGCTGATAAGAGCCGTCCTGCCTGTTCTGGAAGACAGCCTTCCCTTTCCCGTTCTGGTGGAATACGGAATCGATTCGTCCCGCTCTCCAGGGGATCGGTACAGCTGGATAGCCGGAAACATCAGCAAGCATGTAGATAAACCGTCACCGGATGTGCATGTATTTGTTGCCTTTGAGATACCGGTTGTACTGGCCGCCTCTCCGGTATCTCCCGTGGTCAGTTTTCCGGATATTTTTCTCATCCCGCGGGATTCCTCCTTTCTTGAGTGCCCGGTAACACCCGGAGCCATGAGAAGAGAAAGCACTGCATCCCAGAAGCTCAGCCATATCCACTTCAGGGAAACGGAACCTGTCTCCGCCCTGAAAGCTGCAATCGAAGCACGGGTCCCCATGATGGCCGCCCTATCGGTGGAGCTGACCGAAGTTCTTCGAACCGGAAAGCTGAAGGCCCTCGCGACCTTCTCCTCCTCTCCCTTGCGGATAGAAGGCTACGGAACGGTCCCTCCCGTGGCTTACTGGGAGAAAGGCTATTCGCCGAAACCGGACTATTTTGGTATATTATTACCCGATACTGTGTCGCCGGAAATTCTGGAGATGCTTACAGAAATCTGGATGAAGGATATCGGTGGTTCCGGGGACTTACGGGCCTACGCCGCTGAAAGAGGTCTCATTTTCAATCCCGTGGTAAACCCTGGAGAGACCGGCACGCCTTCCCCGCGGTAATGATTTTATTTAGGAGAAAAGAACGCCGATGGACCGGCACTACGATGAATTTTCACGTTTTTTCAAAGCCCTGGGAGATCCCAGCCGGCTCCAGCTGGTGCATATTCTGCTCCAGTCTGAAGGCAGCCTCAGCGTCAGCGCCCTGGGGGAGCAGGTCAGCATAGGCCAGTCGACCGTAAGTCAGCACCTGCGGATACTGAAGGACGCCGGAGTCATCCGGGCGGAGCGCCGCGGGGCATCGATCTTTTATCAGGTAGATCGGCCCCGTCTGCGCGAAATGGGACACCGGTTCCAGGCCCTATTCGGTTCACTCCTCTTCGAAGGGGAGGCTACTCCATTTTAAGGGGATAGCCCGCCTTCTCTGTTGCCGTGATAAGCTGTTTCTGGGCCTGTTCGAGAAAATCCCCGCTCAGGGTCTTTTCCGGATCAAAAAAGGTCGCCCGTACGGTAATCGCCCGACGGCCCGCTCCCATATCAAAGACATCAGCCACCGAACAACCGCTGAGTTCCTTAATCCCGGCCTTTTCCGCGGCACGCAGAATGTCCGCGGCCCGGTCATCCGGTCCGGCTATGACGGTAAAGTCGAACACAGAATGGGGAAAGCGGGGAAGGGGTTTGTAGACCGTCTTGTCGGGCCGTGAATCCTCCTCGAACAGAGAAAGGTCCAGCACGATCAGAGTGCAGTAGCCCTTAGCCTTGAATTCCCGCATGGTAAGAGGGTGCACCGTGGTAATCATCCCCGCGGGTTTCCCCTTTATATGGATATCCAGGCTCTCAAAAGGGTGAATCCCCTGCCAGTCCCGGGGTATCGCCGGATTGGGAAGTTTGTTTCCCTTTCCGCTCTTTTCTTCCTTCAGCTCCACCAGCCGGCCGGGGAGCCTCAGGTAGTTCATCAGGCGATCGGCGGTATTGGCGGCATCCATAAAGCGGGATACCTGACGGTCGTAGAATGCCGCCGCAAAGAGGTTCCGTTCCCGGGAGAAACCCTCATCATCTGAGGAATAGCCCCGGCCTATCTCGAACATGGCGAAACGGTTGTAGTGCCTGCTGTTGTCTGCGGCGGCTTCCAGAAAGCCCGGAACCAGGCTGGGGCGCATGCGGCCCATTTCCTTGCTCAGGGCATTGGCGAGCTGCAGATTCTCATTCTTCTCAGGCCATCCGACCTTCTCCAGCAGGGCTTCTCCGATCAGGGGATAGGTAATGACCTCATGGGCGTTCCCGTGGAGCACCATGAAGTCCTGAATCGAACGTTCCAGACGTTTCGGATTCGGCAGGCGCACAGCCTCTATCTTCCATTTCGGCGGCTGGGCGGGAATGGCGTTGTAACCGTACATTCGGCCGATCTCTTCTATCAGATCCGCATCGCACTCCACATCCTTCGTTGCCCGGAAGCTGGGAACGCTGACTGAGAAGCCTTCCGCTGTTCCGCTGACACCGAAGTCCAGGGCCTCCAGGATCTCCTGTACCCGGGACTTCTCCAGGGTACAGCCCAGCAGTGACTCAATCTTGCTGTGCTTGAGATCGATCACAGGCGTCTGTATTTCCGAAAGATCGATCCCATCGTATTCCAGCTTTCCCTCCACCTCGGCGCCGGGATTAAGTTCCAGCAGAAGTTCGAGAATTCGCAGGGCTGTTGGCTCCAGCATCATCGGATCCAGACTCTTTTCGTAGCGAAGGGAGGAATCGGTCCTGAGGCCGATTCGGGTGGAACTCTTCCGTATTCCCGCATCCACAAAGTTGGCCACCTCGACGAAGACTTCGGTGGTATTCTCCGTGACTCCGCTGTTCAAGCCCCCCATGATGCCGGCGATAACCAGAGGCTTCACCCCGTCGGCAATCACAGTGTCCTCCGCCTCGAGACGGCGGGTCTGCTCGTCCAGGGTGATAAACTCCTCCTCCCTGCCGACTTGTCGCACAATAATGCTGCCTTTCTCTATGCTCTTTTTGTCGAAGATATGGTTCGGCTGTCCCATCTCCAGCATTACATAGTTCGAAATATCGACGATACTGTTGATGGGGCGCAGGCCGCAGTCCAGCAGCCGCTTCTGCATCCATTGGGGACTCTCTCCCACGGTGACCCCTTTTACGGTGTATCCATAGTAGGCCCTGCAGTAGGAGTCGGGATGTACAGTAACGCTGACCGGGGATTTTCCTGTTCCGAAGCGGGAGAGCATCTCCCTGCGCCATTCAGGATTAAAGGGACGCTTGAGGGGTACCTGAAAAGCTGCGGCAAACTCCCGTGCCATTCCGTAGTGACCCCATAGGTCCGGACGGTGGGTTATGGACTTGTTGTCGATATCAAGTACCACCGTTGGCGTTGAATCCAGGTATTCTGCCATGGTCATGCCGATTACCGCCCCGCCGTCGAGTTCCATCAGTCCTTCATGGCTGTCCGAGAGTCCCAGCTCGTCCTCGGCGCAGAGCATTCCCTCCGAAAGGATCCCCCGGATCTTCTTGGGCTCCAGGGTAAACCCCAGGGGCAGGGTCGTGCCGACGGGCGCATAGGGGACCTTCATGCCGATGGCGCAGTTGGGCGCACCGCATACAACCCGACCCCTGCCTGCGGCGCCCGCATCGAAGGATACCAGCTGGAGCTTGTCCGCGTCGGGGTGGGGTTCGATACCGGTAATCGTCGCCACATAGGTTTCTTCCAGAACCTTGCCGCTTTCAAGAACCTCCTCAACCTCGCAGGTACTGAGGGTAAAGCGCTCGGCAAGATCGTGAGAACTCATCGCCGGCAGTTCTACATAATCATGAATCCAGTCCATGGAAATCTTCACAGCAGTCCTCCTAGTAAGCCTTGAACTGGGAGACGAAGCGCAGGTCCCCAGAACGCAGATGGCGAATGTTGTCGATGCCGTAGCGCATCATAACCAGACGGTCCCAGCCCATTCCGAAGGCGAAACCGGAGTAAAGATCCGGATCGATGTTGCCGTAGCGCAGCACCCGGGGATGCACCATACCGCAGCCCAGGGCCTCGACCCATCCAACCTGCTTGCAGACAGAGCAGCCCTTGCCGCCGCAGAGCAGACACTTGTAATCCAGCTCAAAGCCGGGCTCAACAAAGGGAAAGTACCCGGGACGCAGCCGCACCTCGAGTTCTTTATGGAAAATCTCCGAGAGCAGAGTCTTGAGAAAATGGACCAGGTGAGCTACCGAGACCCCTTCTCCAACCATCATCCCCTCTATCTGCCGGAAGGCCGCCTCGTGGGAGGCGTCGATGGCCTCGTTCCGAAAGACCTCCCCGGGACCGACAAACTTGAAAGGTGGCCGGTGTTTTTCCATTCCCCGCACCTGGATCGGAGAGGTATGGGTCCTCAGCAGGTGGTGCATATCGGAAAACCAGAAGGTGTCCTGCATATCCCGGGCGGGATGATTGGCGGGAATATTCAGGGCCTCGAAGTTATAGTAGTCGCTTTCGATGTGGGGACCGTCGAGTATATCGAATCCCATGGAGATAAAGATGTCCTCCACTTCCCGCCCGATGGCGGTGAGAGGGTGGTATCCGGCGCTGCCGAGGCCCCGGTCGCGGAGGGAATCCAGCAGCGAAATGTCCTGCCGTTCCGATGCCAGCCTGCGGTCGATCTCTTCCCGTTCGATCCGGACAGCGGCCTCATCAATTTCCGAAAGGATCTTCTGCTTAAGTTCGTTGGAAAGGGGACCCAGGGTTTTCCGCTCTTCCGGGGTCGCATCCTTGAGGCTTTTCAGAATCTCGTTGAGCCTGCCCTTTTTGCCAAGGTACTCCGCTTTGATGGTGGCCACCTCGGCACCGGTAGAGACAGCGCCGATTTCGCGGGAAAACTCGGCGTACAGACTTTCTAAGCGTTCCTCCATGGAATAACTCCTTTTAAAAACAAAAAAGCGGGTCCCTCCTCTTTCAAGGAGAAACCCGCCGCATTTACGCTGATCACACCACGATCATGGCAGCCCGGGTCCCTCCTGGGTGCTAAAAAAGAAAAAAAAGAAGGAAAAAAATATGCCCTGCATACCTGTCATGGTGGCTTTATTATAGCGACGAGGACGATACTGTCAAGGCGCAGATAGAGCTCACTGGATTAGCGCTACAAGGAGAGGAGGTCCTTCACTAGGTGAACAACGTTACGGACCTCCTCTCCAGTAGCGGCATAATTTGTGCCATCTCTCCGTGCGGACAGTTTCGTCCTCGCACTTGATGGCGCCTATGGTTCGGGGTGGACAGTACGGCCTCCGTGGGCGTAATAATAGTACCATGGCGAACAAAAAGAATACGTATTGCCTGGTCCTCGGCGGAGGCGGCGGCCGGGGTGCCTATGAAATCGGGGTCTGGCGGGCCCTGCGGGAACTGGGCATTGGTTTTCACGCTGTAGCGGGGACCTCTGTCGGGGCCCTGAATGCCGCCTTCGTTGCCCAGAACGATTACGAAGGAGCCATGGAGCTTTTCTCCTTTGCCACCATCAGGGACATTGCGGACGTTCCGGAGAAATTTCTCAAGGACGGCAGGATCAATCGTGATCTGAACAATCTTCGTCGTCTCAGCAGTTATGTTCTGTCCCGACGGGGACTTGATACATCCCCCATGAAAAAGCTCATTAATCACTATCTCCGGGAAGAGACGATCAGAAAGTCCGGGATCGATTTTGGCCTTGTTACCTTCGATCTGTCACAATTCAGACCCCGGCATCTCTTTCTCGAAGACATACCGGACGGTCAGCTGGCTGACTATCTCCTTGCCAGCGCTTCCTACCCCCTGTTCCGCAGTCCCGTTATTGACCAGTCAAAACTGACCGACGGTGGCGTAGCCGACAATATGCCCTACAACATGATGAAGGAACGGGGTTACCGGCGCATCATTACTGTCAACCTGTCCGGAGTGGGACGTACCAGGCGTCCCCAGACGGAAAACACCCAGACCGTATACCTGAAAAACTCCCAGCCCCTGGAGGGAGCCCTGGAAATCTGTCCGGAAAATTCCCGCAGGGCAATGGATCTTGGATACCTGGATACGCTGCAGAGCTTCGAGGAGATAGACGGCATACGCTACTTTATTCAGAACGACCTGCCTCTCTTCCGCTCCCTGGAGGAGCATTTCTTTAACGAGAGGAACCTCCCCTTGATGCGATCCGCTGCCAAAGGGCTGATAAAAACGGAAAAAGGCGCCCCGTCGAAACCTGAACACCTGGTGCGGAAGCTCCTGCCCAGGGACCTGGCAAAATACCGCTTCCCGGTGATTCCTGCCATCGAATGTACCGCCATCTGTCTGGGAATTCCCCGGGAACCCCTCTATTCCCTGCCTGAACTTATCCGGCTTATCAGGGAAGAGGAACAGAAGCTCGGTAGCATCGAACCCTTTACTGAACAGGAGAATTTTCCGGGACTTGTCCGGCGTCTGCGCGGTGAACTTGATTCCCTGAAAACCGCAGGGCTTCTGCAACTGCCCCCCGCACGTTACGTAACGGCTCTTCGAACAGTTACAGGCATGAGCGACGGGAACTTCGCCGTGCGAATGCTGCACCCCCTGTTCCCGGAGCTTCCCGTCGCGAATCTGATGCTCCGTATTATCCAAAGCAGTACCGGTTTTTTCTATTGACCTGAATGAAGGGTGACCATACAATCATACTACACGGAATCATAATCCTTAAGGAGAAAAGATATGAAAAAGATTTTAGTATCTGTCATCGCCATCGCTCTTATTTTCACCCTTGTTACCTCGTGTTCCAAGAAGGAAGAAGGCGCCGCGGCAGTGGATCAGGCCATGAAAGTCGGAATGGTGACCGACGCCGGAACAATCGACGACAAATCCTTCAATCAGGGTACCTGGGAAGGTATTCAGGCAGCCCAGGAGGACATGCCCATCGACATCAAGTACCTTAAACCCACCGGTACTACCGAAGCGGATTATCTCAAGGAAATCGGGAACCTCTACGACGCGGGTTACAAGTTTGTTGTTACCCCGGGGTTCAAGTTTGAAACCGCCATCTACCAGGCTCAGCAGAAATATACCGACGCGAAATTCGTCCTACTGGACGGCGTTCCCCACCCCGGCGATTACAACACGGAGGTCGGTCCCAACACGGTATCCATCTTCTTTGCAGAGCACGAGTCAGGATTTCTCGCGGGAGTTGCCACAGCGCTGGAACTCAATGAAGGCGAGGTCGCCTTTATCGGCGGTATGGAGATTCCCCCGGTCCAGAAATTCAACTGGGGATTCCAGCAGGGTGTTACCTACGCCAACGAAAACCTCGGAACATCCATCAGCATCAATCCGGACAATGTCGTCTACCAGGGCTCCTTCGACAATGTAGCCGCGGGACAGCAGCTGGCCGCCCAGATGTTTGAGAAAGGTGTTGACGCAATATTCTGCGCCGCCGGCGGCGTCGGCGTCGGAGCCATCAACGAAGCAAAGGCCAGGGCCAAGTCCGGTGAAAAGGTCTGGATTGTCGGCGTAGACGTAAATCAGTATACCGAAGGAATCTACGAGGGCGAGAAGTCGGTTATTCTGACCTCGGCCATGAAGCGGATTGACCAGGCGGCCTACGACATGATCAAGGCTGAAATAGACGGGAACTTCCCGGGTGGACAGATCCTGACCCTCGACGCAACCAACAACGGAGTCGGAATCCCCGAGGAGAATCCCAACCTCTCCGCCGATACCCAGTCACAGATGGACGAAGTTTTCTCTGACCTGCAGGCTGGAAAAATAACCGTATCCGCAGAGCAGGGCTCTCTGATTAAATAAACCGAAACCTTAAACAGGCGTTTCCCCCGGGAGGCGCCTGTTTTTATTTTCCCGGTCCGGAGGCGCCGATGGAACATGTTGTCGAAATGGTGAATATCCGCAAGGAGTTTCCCGGTATTGTTGCCAATGACCGAGTCTCGATAGATCTCAGAAAAGGAGAAATTCTGGCCCTTCTGGGGGAAAACGGGGCCGGTAAATCGACCCTCATGAGTATTCTTTTCGGCCTCTACAGGCCGGATGAGGGGTTCATCAAGGTCCGGGGAAAGGAGGTACAGATTACCAACCCCACCCAGGCCAGTGCCCTGGGAATTGGTATGGTACACCAGCATTTCAAACTGGTTCACAACTTCACCATCACCGAAAATATCGTTCTCGGTATGGAACCCAGGAAAGGACTCAGCCTCGATCTGGCATCCGCGGCAAAGCGGATTCGCGAACTGTCCCGGCACTACGGACTCAACGTCGATCCCGATGCGATTATCGAGGATGTCTCCGTAGGAATGCAGCAGCGTGTTGAGATTCTGAAAATGCTCTACCGGGACGCTGAGGTCCTGATCTTCGATGAACCCACCTCCGTCCTGACGCCCCAGGAAATTCAGGACCTGATGGAGATAATGCGGAACCTGATCAGGGAGGGTAAATCGATTATCCTGATTACCCATAAACTGAAGGAGATCAAGGCAATAGCCGACCGTTGTACCGTAATCCGCCGGGGCAAGGTAATCGGTACCGTGGATGTCAAATCCACCAGCGAATCGGAAATGGCCCGCATGATGGTCGGCCGGGAGGTCTCCTTCACTGTGGATAAGGAAAAACGCGAGCCCGGCGAGCTGATTCTGGAGATAGAGGACCTTTCGGTCCGGAGCGGACGGAATATCCTTGGGGTCAAGAATTTTTCCCTGCAGGTCAGGGCCGGAGAGATCCTCGGACTGGCCGGGGTGGACGGCAACGGACAGACCGAACTTGTGGAGGCCCTGACCGGACTTCGGAGCATAGAGAGCGGACGGATCCTGCTGAAAGGAAAGGACATAAGTTCCGACGGTATCCATCAGCGGATACGGGCGGGGATAGCCCATATCCCGGAGGACCGGCAGAAGCGCGGCCTGGTCCTGGATTACAGTGTCGAAGACAATCTTGTTTTGGAAACCCACAGCAATGAGCCCTTTGCAAAACACGGTTTTCTCCAGCGTGAACCGATCCGGAAACACGCCCGGAAGATCATGGAAGACTTCGACGTCCGGGCAGGAGAAGGTGCCGTCACCAGAGCCCGGGCACTTTCGGGAGGAAATCAGCAGAAGGCCATTGTCGGCCGGGAGATAGACCTGGATCCGGATCTGCTGATTGCCGTACAGCCCACCAGGGGTCTGGATGTCGGATCCATCGAATACATTCACCGCCGGCTGGTCGAACAGCGGGACAGGGGCAAAGCAGTACTCCTCGTGTCCCTGGAACTGGATGAAATCCTGGACCTTTCGGACAGAATCGCCATTATCAGCCGGGGTGAACTGACAGGGATTGTCCGGGCCGACGAAACAGACGAAAACGAGGTGGGCCTCATGATGGCCGGAGTCAGGCAGGGAGAATCGGCATGAAGGTGAGAGTTTCACGGGAGATAATCGTCGCCCTGACCGCGGTAGTACTCGGGCTTGCCGCCGGGGCTCTTTTCATGCTGATAACCGGCCATAATCCCTTTGAAGGTTATACCTACCTTTTTCGCGGCGGATTAATGAACGTTGAACGAATCGGGAACTCCCTGGCCACCGCCACTCCCCTGATCATGACCGGACTTTCGGTGGCCTTCGCCTTCCGTACCGGGCTGTTCAATATCGGCGCCTCGGGGCAGATGCTCATCGGCGGACTCTGTGCCACCGCCGTGGGCCTGACACTTGTTCTGCCCCAGCCGCTGCTCCTTGCACTTATGCTTCTGGCCGCTGTCTGCGGCGGAGCCCTCTGGGGACTGGTCCCCGGCTTCCTCAAGGCCAGGTTCAACGTCCACGAGGTAGTAGCCACCATCATGATGAACTGGATCGCCTACTGGACGGTCTACTATACGGTCCCGGCCTATTTTAAAGGACCCTACCTTGAGACCGAATCCCGCAAGATTCCGGAGTTCGCCTCGTTGAAGGTTCCCTGGCTTACCAGGATATTTGAAGGTTCCTACGTCAACCTCGGCCTTTTTGTGGCCCTTGCGGCGATTGTTGTTATTGCAGTTATTCTGAACCGTACCGTACTGGGGTATCAGCTCAAGGCCGCCGGTTTCAACCGTTACGCCTCGGAATATGCGGGTATGAATGTTCAGCGCAACATCATCCTTTCCATGACAATTGCAGGCGCCCTGGCGGGAATCGGCGGAGCGACCCTCTACGTCGGGTATGCCTCAAACATGCAGATAGGAGTCCTGCCCAGCCACGGCTTTGACGGAATCGCCGTCGCTCTCCTTGGATCAAACACCCCCATCGGGGTTCTGGGCTCGGCACTCTTCTTCGGTATTCTCCACTCCGGGAAGGGCTTTATGAACGCCATGACAGAGATTCCGCCGGAGATAGGAGACACCATCATCGCGACAATCATCTATTTTGCCGCCACCAGCGTCCTTATCGAGAACGGGCTGAACGCTCTTCAGCGCCGCCTGGTCAGACGCAAGGGACAGGAGGAAAGCTGATATGTGGGCTATCATAACGCAGATATTCCCCTATGCCGTCGCCTTTACGATCCCTCTGCTGATTACCTCCCTGGGGGGCCTCTTCAGCGAACGCTCCGGCGTCGTCAATATCGGACTGGAAGGTCTCATGGTAGTGGGATCCTTTACCAGCGCTCTGACAATTTCCAGCCTTTATCCCGTCATGGGCAGCGCGGCGGTCTGGATGGGGCTTGGTGCGGCGGTTCTGGCGGGTGCCGCTTTTTCACTGCTCCATGCCTTTGCCAGCATCAACCTCAACGCAAACCAGGTAATCAGCGGGACGGCCATCAATATGATCGCCGGCGCTCTTACGGTTTTCTTTGCCCGCAATATCACCGGTTCGGGAAACATCCAGATCGTTTCAGGACTCTCCCGCCGCAGCATACCCCTTTTGAAAGACCTGCCGATTGTCGGCCCCCTCTTCTTTACCCAGACCTATACCACCACATGGCTGGTCCTGCTGATCCTCTTTGGTGCCTGGTATCTGATCTACAAGACCTCCTTCGGCCTCCGGCTCAGATCCTGCGGGGAACATCCCCAGGCCGCGGATGCCGCCGGGGTAAATGTCTACCTGATCCGCTATATCGGGGTACTCTTCTCGGGGGCCTTCGCGGGTCTTGGGGGAGCGATTATCCTGGTAACCTACTCTGGAGAGTTCAACGGCTCTGTCGCGGGACTGGGATTTCTCGCCCTCGCTTCGCTGATCTTCGGTCAGTGGAAACCCCTGGGGATTCTCGCCGCAACCTTCTTCTTCGGCTTCGCCTCGACCATCGCCAATGTCTCCCAGGTAATCCCGGCCCTGGCCCTGATTCCTGGACTTGTTCTGAAAGCTTTTCCCTATGTGGTTACCCTGATTGCTCTGGTTATCTTCTCCAAATCCTCCCAGGCTCCCCGGGCGGCGGGAGAACCCTTTGATCACGGGAAGCGCTAGACGATATGGAAAAAGAACCGGATATTGAACAGCTTGTAACCGCCGCCGCTGCCGCCAGGAACAACGCCCATACACCCTATTCCCGGTTCAAGGTGGGCGCCGCCCTGCTCCTGGCGGACGGCAGCATCCGCGACGGGTGTAACATAGAAAACGCCAGCTACGGCGCCACGGTCTGTGCCGAGCGTGTGGCCATCCTGAAAGCCCGAAGCGAAGACCCTGAGATGCAGATTCAGGCAATCGCGGTGGTAACCCAGAGCGAGACCCCCTCCCCCCCCTGTGCACTCTGCCTGCAGGTCATGGCTGAATTCTGCTCTCCCGAAACCCCGATAATCCTCGCAAACACTTCGGGAAAGCGCCTGCACTACCGCTTTGACGAGCTGCTGCCCCATCCCTTTACCCAATCCTTATTGTAAATTCACCCCCCGTTAACAGAAAACTCACACACCGGTATTTACATATATACCGATGGCAAAGGTAGATTTACACGTACATTCAAAGTATTCCGATCACCCGTCGGAATGGTTCCTTCAGCGTCTTGGTACCTCCGAGTCCTATACCGAACCGGAGTATATTTACACCACCGCAAAACAGCGGGGCATGAACCTGGTTACCATAAGCGATCATAACAGCATCCAGGGAGCATTGGAGCTGAAGAAGCAGCACCCGGAAGACTGTTTTGTCAGCGTGGAGTCCACGGCCTACTTTCCCGAGGACGGCTGCAAGATTCACATTCTGCTCTTCGACATAACCGAAGAGCAATTCGAACACATAGAAGCTCTCAGAAAGGATATTTACCTCCTCAGGGACTACATCAAAGAGGAAAATATCGCCTATTCGGTGGCTCATGCGACCTATTCTGTAAACGGTGCGGTTACGGCAGAGCATCTGGAAAAACTGATTCTCCTGTTTGACGTTTTCGAAACTATTAACGGGGGCCGGAACGAACGCAACAACAATGAGTGGACCCGTTATCTCTCGTCCCTTACCCGGGAAGACATCGAAGGGCTGCAGCAGCGTCACCGGATCGAACCCATGAGTGTTACCCCCTGGATCAAGGGCTTCACCGCAGGGTCGGACGACCACGCGGGAATCTTTATCGGGAAAACCTGGACCTCCAGCGAAGCTTCCACGGTGGAGGAGTTTATCCACAGCATACGGACCAGGAAAACCGCTGCCCACGGGCGGCATCACAATTTCCACTCCATGACCTTCATGATCTACAAGATCGCTTTTGATTTTTTCCGCATCAGGCATAACGGCTCAGTCCCCGGACCGGTCTCTCTGGTTCTTGACGGTCTTTTCAACGAAAAAGAGCTGAACCTGAAACGCGCCTTCGCCCTGAAGCGGATACAAAAGAAAAAGAAGAAGAGTGCCAACCAGCGAATCCTGGTCGATCTCATCGAACAGGTTCGAAGCGTGAACTATCACGAAATCGATGCCCGTCTGGATATTGTCTATGAAAAGGCTTCGGAGCTTCTGGATGCAATTATCAAGGATTTTATCGATTCCTTCGGAAAGCACCTGCGTAAGGGCAACTTCGACAAGCTGATGCGGAACTTTTCCTCCCTGCTCCCGGCCCTGTTTCTTACGGTTCCCTTTATCAGTACCTTCACTCACATGTTCAACAACCGCAAGCTGGTTAACGAAATGTTTCTGCGTCTTGGCAAGGAACCTCCCCGAAAGGAGAAAAAGATCCTCTGGTTTACCGATACCCTTACCGAGCTGAACGGGGTGGCCATAACGGTGCAGGAGATCGGATGGATCGCCCATACAATGAAAAAGGAGATCCGCATTGCAGCTGCAGTCGGGAGTGAGAACCTGGGGGAACTTCCTCCCAATTTAATGAACATTCCCATCGTCGGCAGCCTGCCCCTTCCCCATTACGAAAAGCTCAACTTGAAGGTCCCGAGTCTGCTGGCCACCTTAAAGCTGATAAACGACTACGATCCGGACGAGATCTACATATCCACCCCCATGACCATCGGGCTCACAGGACTTGCCGCCGCACGGCTTCTGAATATACCCGCCGTCGCGATTCACCATACCGACGGAACCATGCAGGTACGTAAAATTGTTGATGATATAACCATTACCAATTACGTTGAATCCTACATGAAGTGGTTTCACTCAGCCTGCGACAAGACCCTGGTCAATACCCGGGAATACGCGGAAATATTGAAGAAACGGGGCTACCGCATGCCAGAGGTGGGTCTCTTTCACCGGGGGGTGGATACAAATCTGTTCAAACCTCATGCCGGAGCCCGGAGGGTCCTGGGGGAGAAATACGGAATCAGAAAAGGAATCAATCTCCTCTATGCAGGACGTATATCCCGGGACAAGAGTGTGGACATCGTTGTTGACTGCTTTCTTCATCTGAAAGAGGAGTTTCCGGAACTGAACCTGATTATCGCCGGGGAAGGCCCGTATACCGATGAGATGCTGCGCCGGGTACAGAGGGAGGAGCGGGTCCATTTTCTCGGCAGGGTCGACCACGACCTGATGCCCATCGTCTACGCCGCCTCGGACCTGTTCCTCTTTCCCAGCGTAACCGACACCTTCGGCAGGGTTGTAGCCGAAGCCCAGTCCTGCGGGGTACCGACCATCGTAAGCAACGCAGGGGGCCCCCAGGAGATAATCGCGGACGAACGAACCGGCTGGATTGTCCGCACCCAGTCCGGAGAGGACTGGATCACAGCGACCAGGAAACTTCTTCAGAACCTGAAGGAAAACCCGGAAGAGTATAACCGCATGGGACTGGAGGCCCGCTCCCATATCATTGAAGAGTACAGCATGCAGCATTTTATTACCGGATTGTTTAGAAAACACCCCCGGGAATCCAAACTCGCTGAATCAGCATGAACACAACCGAAATTTCGTGCATTTTTTCTTTATGGCGCTATAATTTAACTAGAAAAGCATCATCGTGTTGCACCGACTGATTTTCTTCAGGAGGTTCAAAATGAAAAAAATCTTGGTCTTGCTGCTTGTTGTTACTCTCGGGGCTGCATATGTCAACGCCCAGGACCAGAAAACGGGCTCCGTCGGCCTGGTTCTCACGAATTCCATTGCCTTTGCCGGTATCGGCGGAGAACTCTTCCTTGGCAACCTCGGCCTGGGTGCTACCTTTACCTTTCTGCCCATCGGGGGCGGAGGCGATATGGTCATCTTCTATGAACCCGGAGCCTATGCCCGCTTCTATTTCGGTAACCCCGCGAGCGCCATGTACCTGATGGGCGGCATGAGTTACTTTACCGCCGCGGGAAGTTCCGGGGACAGCGGACTAAGCAGCTTTGACGGAGGGATTCTCAACATTAATGGGGGCTTCGGTTACAACTCCATGTTCGGAGATAATAACGCAACGCGATTTTACATCGAGGTTGGTCCGCGCTATACTAGCCTTGTTGTAGACAGTGACGAGGAGATTTACGCCGGATTCTTCCTCCACTTTGCCTTAGGATTCGGCGCCACATTCTAAGAAAGGGATTCTTTAATGGGAGACTACTTCGTTTTTACCGCCATCGGGACCGACCGGGTCGGAATCGTGGACGAGATCGCCGCGGTTCTGGAAGCCGAAAACTGCAACATCGAGGAGAGCCGCATGGCCGTGCTGGGAACGGAGTTCTCCGTGATGCTGCTGGCCTCCGGCGGTCAGGGGATTGTTCAGATCCTTGAAAAAGACCTCCCCGATATAGGCGACAAGCTGGGACTGCACGTGCAGATCCGCCCGACGAGGGCTCCCCGCGGGTCCTCTGAAGGGCGTCCTTACAGCATCGAGGCAATCTCATTGGATGCCCCCGGTATCATGCACGCCGTTACAGCCGTACTGAAGAGAGCGGGAGTAAATATCGAGGAGATATCCACCGAAACAACATCGGCTCCCTGGACGGGGGCAACAATGTTCCAGATGCGGGGCACCCTGATCGTGCCCCGGGAGGTTCACATTGCCGAGCTTCGAGACCAGCTGGAAAATCTGGAACATGAACGGGACATAGACATTGTACTCAAGCCCCTGAACAGATAAGGGACAGCTCCAAAAACTGCTATTTTACACATATCCTGCGCCGTCAAGATCGCCCGCGGACCCCAACTCTCGCTATGGCCAGAGTTTACTGGAGCTACAAAATCTTTCCTCCCTGACCAGGGTAAAACTTCCACGTTTATAAAGGTGCCCTGAGCAAACATTACAAAAGTGTAATCTTCCTGTAAGGATACGGTAATCAGGATTCTGTATTGTATGTATGTACGGAAAAAATACAGTGAGGAGGAATCCTGTTATGAAACGAAAAATATTTTCCCTTTTAATACTGCTTCTTTTTGCCCTGGGAATGTCAGCGGCGGCTTTCGGCCAGTCCGAAGGTTATTCCCGGGCACTCTACAGCACATCGAACGGTGCAACCCAAAACCTGAAAGGTTTGCAGAACGATTTTCGCCGGGTTGCCCAGGAGGCACTTCCGGTAGTTGTATCCCTCGATGTGGTTGATGTAATTGAGCAGCAGGTACGATCACCCCAGTCACCCTTTGAGTTCTTTTTCGGCCGTCCGGACAACCGCGAACAGCAGCAGGGAGAACCTGAAACCCGGGAGTTCCGGCAGGAAGGACTCGGTTCCGGTGTGATAGTTCAAAAAACCGGACGAACTGTCTATGTCCTGACGAACCATCATGTCGCCGGTAAGGCTGACGAAATTACCGTCAACCTCTACGACGGACGCAGTTACTCGGGAACCCTCGTGGGAAGCGATGCACGAAAAGACCTGGCCCTGGTCAAGTTTGAGACGGCGGAAAATATTCCCGTGGCAAAACTGGCAGATTCGGACCAGACCCAGGTCGGAGACATCGTATTTGCCGTCGGAAACCCCCTGGGATTTGAATCGACCTTTACCTACGGAATCGTGAGTGCTGTGGGGCGTACCGGAGGTCCCGGCGTGGAGGGCAATCTTACGGATTACATTCAGACCGACGCCGCCATCAACCGCGGCAACTCCGGCGGAGCCCTGGTCAATATCGATGGAGAGGTAGTAGGCATCAACACCTGGATAGCCTCTCAGACCGGCGGCAATATCGGGATCGGTTTTGCCATCCCCATAAACAACGCCAAAAAAACCATCCAGGACCTGATTGAATCCGGAGAGGTTCAGTACGGATGGCTCGGTATATCCATGGGAAATCCCTCGGAGAACATTGCCAAAGAGATGGGATTCGAAGGTCAGAAGGGGTCCTTTGTCTATAATGTCTACAAGGAATCCCCCGCCATGAAGGGCGGAATACGCCCCGGAGACCTGATAACCTTTATTGACGGACGCCGTATAGAAAGCAGCGACAAACTTCTGCAGGAGGTCGCAGCCCTGGAGCCCGGAAAAACCTACAGCTTTGGAATTATCCGCGACGGTTCCTCCATGAATGTACGGGTTCGCATAGCCACCCGGGCACCGGAAGACGCCATTCGATCGAACGTGGAAAACCTGTGGCCCGGCATGACCGTCGTCGGTATAACCGATGAAATCCGGGAGCGTCTGGATCTTCCCAGAAACATGGGCAATGTAATGGTCGGAGCAGTAGAGCAGGGATCCCCCGCCTACAATGCGGGTTTCAGGTCCGGCGACATCATCAAGGAGGTCAATCGCACCAGGATTGAATCCTCCCGGGACTTTTATCGTGTGTTCAATTCCGAGGAGAGTGACGAGCTTATCTTCAAAGTGAATCGTCAAGGAAACGACATGATCCTCGGACTTGTACGGTGACGCGTTGCGTCATCTAATGTTCCCTTCCTTCGTTCCCCCGGTCTTTCGAGACCGGGGGGCTTTTTTGTCCTGTGATGTTTTCGGCATTTGATGGAATACAAAAAAACAGGTACTATTTACCTGAAGGTAACGAGGAAAAGCATGGCTGCATCGAATGATTTTTTCAGAGGTTCTGACCCGGAAAATACGAATCGCGGGTCTCTGGAAGGACATTTCCTGATCTCAGAAACCGAACTTACAGATCCAAACTTCATTCAAACCGTCGTCTATCTGGTTGAACACAATGATAATGGTGCTTTGGGTTTTGTCGTTAACCGGAAAAGCGAAACAGCCCTGAAAGACGTTATTCCGGATTTTACCGATAGCCCCGCAGGGGAGCTCGAGGTGTATATAGGCGGACCGGTGGAACAGATGTTTCTATTTACCCTCCACTCCGGACTTCCAGGGGACAAGCGATCCGACGCAGCCAGCTCATCCCTGCAGGGGGTAATTCTGGAACCGGATTTTGAACTGATACGCCGCTTTCTCAGCGAGCAGTGGCCTGACCTCAACCCGGAGCACCGGCCGGAGATCCGTTTCTATGCGGGATATGCCGGATGGGCTCCCGGCCAGCTGGAAAACGAGCTTCGTCACGGAGCCTGGGTTGTTATTCCGGCAACACCGGGAATAGTATTCGCCCCGGAACCGGAAGAGTCCTGGCGAAACGCCCTGAGAAAAAAAGGCGGTATCTACTGGGTTGTGGCGGAAACCGGATTCAAACCCTCCATGAACTGAAAAAACCCGGCCGCCCCCGCTTCAGGGACGGCCGGGTAAAACAAAGCGTACCCTCCGAGGGCTGCTATTTTTCCTGTCTGATCTCAATCTGACGGGGTTTGGCCTCAGGTCTTTTTTCCATCGTCAGGGTCAGTATACCGTTACTGAAGCTTCCGCTTATCTTCTCGTTATCCACATCCTTGGGCAAGACGAAGCTGCGACTGAACTCCCGGATCTTTCTTTCCCGGACCAGGTAGCGGGCTTCGGTTTTCCCGGAGTTTTCCACGTTCACGGATGAAATAGTCAGCAGATTATCATCCACCTTTACATCCACATCCTTCTCGCTGAAACCGGGTATTTCTGCTTCCAGCAGATAGCGTCCCTCTTCTTCACGCACATCTACCCGGGGAGCATAAAAACCGTCCTGGGGCAGGTCTTCAAAGAAGTTGTTGAAAAGTCGGTCCATATCGTTCCACAGGCTTGCATTGCGGGGTCTGGTATGTCGTACAATAGCTCTCATAATTGTCTCCTCTTCTTCCCTGGGGGAAGATAATATTTCTATCATAATACAAGCATTTTTCATGCCAATTTATATATTTCATTGCATAATAACAAGTTATGCATATTTTGCCCTGTGGTACCTGTCAGCCGAATGCTATCTTGTGTGTCGTTTTTACACATGTCCCATTTTAACGATACATGTAGTGTTATTTTGACTCATCAACAGGCTCCTGGGATCCCGATACGACACAAACCGCTGCAGCCTTGATTCACCCTGACGAGATCGTTAGAATCCTCAGTCAATGGAAAGCAGGATTATCTGCGGGCTCGGCAATCCTGGAAGGGAATACGCACGGAGCCGCCACAACATCGGATGGATGCTCCTTGAGGCCTGGCAGCCGTCCCTCGACTACCGCAGCAAATTCAAGGGTGAATACGCCCTTATACACAGCCCTGTAAAACTGATAAGCCTGAAACCCATGACCTTCATGAATAAAAGCGGCGAAAGTCTCAGATCCTGCGCGGACTTTTTCTCCGTCTCACCCGGGGACATCCTGGTAATTCATGACGATCTGGAGCTCTCCTTTGGAGATGTTCAGATAAAGAAGGGGGGCGGCCTGGGAGGACACAACGGACTCAAGTCAGTCAGGCAGCACCTTGGGACCCCGGATTTTTACCGGCTGCGTTTCGGTATAGGACGCCCCCGGAGGGGCAGTGTTTCGGACTTTGTCCTTTCCCGGTTCTCCAAAGAAGAGGAAGCGGAGCTGCCGGATCTGCTTCTCAAGGGAGTTCAGATTCTGGAAGAGTTCATTCGCAAGGAGAAACAATGAACCACGAATTATCCCTCAGGGTAATCGAGTATTTTGGAACCGACTCCAGAAGAATTCACCACGCCATGCAGGTCTACGGTTTTGCCGAGACAATTCTTCTTGCAGAAGGGATTGTCGGCAAGGAAAGGCAGGTCATTGAAACAGCAGCCCTTATCCATGACATCGGGATTCCTGAGGCGGAACGAAAACACGGCTCTTCCGCCGGCAATTACCAGGAGCTCGAAGGACCTCCCCTGGCCCGGACAATCCTTGAAGGACTCTCATACCCGGAGGAGGTAATCAATCGCGTCTGCTTCATAATAGCCAACCACCACAGCTACACTAAAATTGACGGCATCGACTTCCGCATACTCGTGGAAGCCGATCTTATCGTCAATATCTACGGCAACACCATGTCCCGGCAAGCCGCAGACACCCTGATCAGCAAACACTTTGTCACTGCCGCCGGGAGGCGAATCGCCGAAGGGATGTATCAGGGGTATTGAGCTCCCGCGACACCAACATATACCGAGTACACAGCATGGGTTCCCATGATGAACAGCTGATTTCGTTTCTTTCCGCCAAAGGTGAGGTTGGCAACGACATCAGGGACCAGGATCTTACCGAGAAGCTCTCCCCCGGGAGAATAACAGTGAACACCGTCAGCTGCACTGCTCCAGACATTTCCGTCGATATCAACCCTGAATCCGTCGGAAATCCCCGGATTCACTTCGACAAAGACCGTGTTCCCGCTTAACTCATTTCCATCTTTCACTTGGAAACGACGAATATGGTGGGCTCCATTCTTGTCGTGGGTAGCTCCCGTATCCGAAATATAGAGGTATTTTTCATCGGGAGAAAAGGCCAGACCGTTGGGCATCTGGAAATCATCGGCCACGACCGTCAGCTTCTCTTCCTTCGGGTCATACCGAAATACATAGTTCTTTCCTGTTTCGCTGGGGCTGCGCTTTCCCTCGTAATCAGACATGATGCCGTAGGGAGGATCGGTGAACCAGATTGTACCATCCGATTTAACAACGACATCATTCGGAGAATTAAGACGTTTCCCTTCATAATTATCAACCAGCACGGTTATCGATCCGTCTATTTCCGTGCGGGTAACCCTCCGGGAAAGATGCTCGCAGCTTATAAGGCGTCCCTGTCTGTCCCGGGTATTGCCATTGGAATTATTCGATGGCGACCTGAATACGCTCACCCCCAGACCATCAACCCAGCGCATCATGCGGTTATTGGGAATATCACTCCAGACAAAATAGTCCCCATCGGAAAAATAGACCGGACCTTCGCACCACTTCATTCCGTCATGAACCAGTTCCAGGTCACAGTTTCCCAGCAGATAATACCGGAACCGTTCATCAAAAATTTCATAATCCCGAATACGTTCTCCCATACCTTGCTCCTTGTCTTTACGTACTCTTCAGCTGCCGAATAATACTGTCCAGCAATACAGAAAAGATGATGACCACACCGACGGCGGCTCCCTGCCAGAAGGGTGATACCCCGAGAAGATTTAATCCATTGTTAAGAACCGTAATAATGGCTATACCTATAAGCGTTCCCAGGAGCCCCCCCTTGCCGCCGGCAAGACTTGTTCCTCCGATGACGACTGCAGCAATGGCATTCAATTCAATATTTATGCCCGTATCAGGATCGACTGCTCCCAGGCGGGATGTAAGAATCAATCCGGAAACAGCGCAAAGAAAACCGGTAATTGCATAGGTCAGCGCCGTATAAAAACGGACGCGTACGCCCGAAAGATGAGCGGCCTCTTCGTTGCTTCCGATGGCATAAATATATAAACCGACCTTCGTCTGTTTCAGCATGAAATAGGCCATTCCAAACAACACAATGAACACAATAAGGTACAAGGGAACGCTTCCGATCTCTGCATTTCCGAAAAAGCGATACGCCTCAGGAAGTCCCACCAGCGAACGGCCATCCGTCAGCAGATATGTGGCCGATCGCCCTATGGATAAAAAGCCCAGGGTGACTATAAACGCCGCCAACCGCGCATATGCCACAAGAAAACCCTTAATGACACCGACAAGGGTTCCCAAAAGCAGCATGGCAACAACGCCCGGAATTACACCGAACTGCTGCATTACGATTCCACCGAACATTGCTGCCACCGCGGCGTTACTGCCTACGGACAGATCTATACCCCCCGTCAGGATTACAAGGGTTTGACCTATGGCAATAATCCCCAGAAATGTTGCCTGCCAGAACAGGTTTCGAAAGTTGCGAATGGTAAGGAACCTCGGGGTCAGTATCGTCAGTACCAGACAGAGAAGGATGAATGCAATTGTCATGACAATCTCAACCTGGGATGTGTAGGACAGCAGCTTATTCCCTTTCTCTTTCCATTTCTGAATTAAATTTGGCGACCCGTACATAGTCTCTTTCATGAATTTTCTACCTCGTTTGTTGATGCACTGGACGCATAGCGTATTATTTTCTCCTCATCTGCCTCTGACCAGTCCAGTTCTTTTACAATTGTGCCGGAATTCATAACCAGTATTCGATCGCTTAAGGCCAGGATTTCCGGTAATTCCGAGGATATCAGAATGATTCCCTTGCCTTCCTGCACAAGCTGATCGATCAATGTATAGATTTCGTATTTCGCACCAATATCTATTCCCCTGGTCGGTTCATCGAGGATAAGGATATCAGGATCCAGGGTCAGCCATTTTGCGAAGACGACCTTCTGCTGATTCCCCCCGGAAAGAGAATCCACGGGGTCCGAGACTTCACCAATACGAATTCGCAGATCATCCACCCGTTTTCTGACAATCCGATCCCCCTCCCGTTTAGCAAGAATCATCCCTGAACCAAGGGCATAATGGGCAAGCAGCAGGTTATCCTGGATGCTCATGTTGACAATCAAACCGTGACTCTTTCTGTTTTCCGGAAGCATGCCGATACCCTGCTGAATCGCTTTTCTCGGGGATCGGAAGATCTGGGACCGACTGCCTGTTGATACAGCACCTTCCTTCAGTTTATCTGCACCAAAAATCGCCCGGGCAAATTCGGTTCGGCCGGCGCCGACCAATCCTGAAAGTCCGACAATCTCGCCCCGACGCACGGTAATGTCACAGCCGCGGCAACGGGGTCCATTGTTTACATTCTGCGCCTGCAACAGGATTTCTCCAGGTTCACGTCTTTTCCGAATGGAAAAAAGGTCCCCGATCTCCCTTCCAACCATCGAGGCAATCAGTTCATCAGGAGTTGTTTCTGCTGTTACAAAATCGTTAGTTTTTTCTCCGTCCCGTAAAACGACGATACGATTGGAAAGTTCAAATATCTCTTCTATTTTATGGGTAACAAAAACAACCGTTGTACCATGATTTTTTTGCAGGCGTCGAACTAATTGAAACAGCTTATCTACTTCCCTGGGACTCAGGGCGGCGGTAGGCTCATCCAGAATCAAAAGCCGGGCTTCGTATGCGATACCTTTCAGAATTTCCAGAATCTGCTGTTCCGCGACAGACAGATTGGAAACGAGAATATCGGGATCGACCGGAAGATCCCAGCCAATCTGACTGTAGAGCTCAAGGGCTCTTTTACGCATATCCTTTCGGTTCAAGAGGGTTTTTGTCGTCCCCCTGGCGCAGTCGGAAAGATACAGGTTTTCCGCAATTGAAAGGTCCGGCACAAGGTTGAATTCCTGAAGAACAATCCCTATACCTGAATCAATTGCCTCGTTTGTATCCCGAAACGATACACGCCTGCCTTCAAGCAGAAGCTCTCCACTGTCATACCCCTGAACCCCGGCGATTATTTTTGCCAGTGTTGATTTTCCAGCACCATTTTCACCTACAAGTGCCAGGGTATCACCTTTTTCGATGGTCATGCTGACATTATTCAGGGCCTGGATTCCACCAAAGCGTTTGCTTATCTCTTTTACTTCAATTAACGGATACACATCATCCCCTATGCTATGCAGAAGCACTGCGGACACAATAACTGATCCTGTTGCCCGGCTTTACGGCCGGGTAACAGGAATGTATATATGTCCTGCCGAGACACCCTCGTTTATTTCTGAGCTTCCAATTCCGCAGGAAAGACATTATCTGCCAGCTGGTCTTCCACATCGAGCACGTTTTCGCGGGTGACCAGAATGGTCGGAACGAGAACTCTCTCCTCCGGAGTCTCACCATTCAGGTATTTCCACATTGCCTTGAAGGACTCCCGGCCCATAAGCACAGGCTGCTGCATGGAAGCCGCGGCAATCCTGTCACCTGATTTTATTGCTTCAACCGTTTCAGGGCTGCCGTCGAATCCGACGTGGGCTATGTTCTTGTAGTCTCCGGTATTTTCAAGAGCAGACAGGGCGCCAAGGTTTGCTTCATCGTGCTGGGTAAACAGGCCGTGAAGGTTCTCATGCGCAGCCATCAGATCCTGAGTAAAGTTGAATGATTCTCCCCGGGTATACTGATTGCACTGCAGCAGATTAACGACGTTGATTCCGGCTTCGGTCATGGCTTTTTCGAATCCTGCGGTGCGGTCACGTCCATTCTGCCGGGCCTGGGAGATAGCAATCTGAGCGACGTCTCCGTTCTCCCATCCTTTTTTCTTCATGATCCGGGCCAGATACTCGCCTGCCTGATAGGCACCTTCAAAGTTGTCGGAAATGATAAAGGATACGTATTCACCGGAGTCGGTTCCAATGTCACTGATAACTACGGGGATACCGTCGGCCTTTGCCAGTTCAAGAACCGGAGGACAGGAGGCACTGTCGGTGGGTGAAATGATAATTCCATCCACTCCTCGCTGAATCAGATCCTGCACGTTCTGCAGCTGAGTTGCAGCATTCAATTCGGAATCCGAATCAATTATGGTTACCTTCTGACCGAGCTTTTCCGCTTCCTGCTTTATTCCATCGGACACATTTTTCCAGAACGGAACATGAAGCGCGGGGGTTACATAAGCAATGGTTATTCCTTCGGAATCACCAGTCGCCTCCTGTTCACCGGCAGAAAAGACAGCTCCCACCAGAAAACAGCTTACAATAAGACACAACAATAGTTTCTTCATACTATTTCTCCTTTCAGTTTTTATGAGCAATATTTATGCCACATACAGCATATCTTTGAGATACTATCAATAATCTTTTTCCCAGCAAGGATTTATCAATAATACACTTTATGTTGACAGAAATATTCCGGCCGCCGTATAGTCAAAGGTGTGCATTTTGAAAACAATGAAACTACACAGTGTGTGAAATTATGATACAACAATTGGAAAAGAAATGCTCTGTCCTTGTTGTGGATGACAGGGAAAAGGTCTGCCAGACACTTGTCAAGAATTTTGTAAAACTGGGTTACGAGGCAGACTTCGTTACTTCCGGATCTGAAGTTCTTCGCACAATACGCAAAAACCGGCCGGATACCGTCCTTCTGGACATTATGCTCGGAAGCGACGATGGTATCGAAATCCTGAAAATGGTAAAGCATGAAAACCCTGATCTTCCGGTCATAATGATAACCGGATACGCATCCATTGATTCTGCTGTACAGTCTCTCAGATGCGGCGCCTATGATTATGTTCAGAAACCCCTCGAATTTGAGGAACTGAGAGAGATTGTCGACCGTGCAGTCAGGGAAAATTCATCCGGGATGTCACAGCCCGGTCAGGAAACTTCATTTCCAAAGATTGTTACCCAGAGTAAAGAAATGCTCTCCATAATCAAGCAGATTGACAAGCTGGCACCCAGCGATCTTCCCATCCTGATTCTCGGAGAAAACGGGACAGGGAAGGAACTGATTGCTGATCGAATTCATCGAAAGTCAAAGCGAAGCTGCCGGCAGATGCTGAAAATAAACTGCGCGGCTCTGCCCGAATCGCTTCTTGATAACGAGCTTTTCGGACATGAGAAAGGGGCCTACACAGGAGCAGAGTCGACCTTTCAGGGTGTCTTTGAGAAGGCCGACGGAAGCAGCCTGATGCTGGATGAAATCGGAGACATGTCGCTGTCCATACAGGCCAAGATTCTCAGGACTCTGCAGCATAACGAAATCAGGCGTATCGGAGGAACAGAAACCATATCCATAAATGTCCGATTCATTGCGGCTACCAACAAGGATATCGAAAGTCTCATAAAAAAAGGAGACTTCCGGGCGGACCTCTTCTATCGACTCAATACCGCTATTATTCGAGTCCCCCCCCTGAGAAACAGACGGGCCGATATCCTTCCCCTGGCACAAACGTTTCTGGAACAATACTCTCTGAAAAAGGGGATACCCGCAAAGTCACTGACGGACAAAGCTGCCGATATTCTGATGGAGTATCACTGGCCGGGCAATATACGGGAACTGAAGAATATTGTCGAGTACAGCGCAGCTATTACCGAGTTCTCCGACACCATCACCGACCGCGATCTTCCTCCGCAAATTATGGGAAAAGAAGATCTGTTCTCTTCAGATGACGATCCACTCAATATACGTGAAACCATGGAAAGAGAACTTATACAGAAAACCCTGCACAATACCCTGTTCAATAAAAGCGAAACTGCACGAATCCTTAAAATGAGCCGTCGAACCTTATACAATAAAATCCAACGCTACAATATTGATATATAAAGACCATGCCGGAAGTACCATTAATTGAGCTTAAAAATATCAATCTTGACTACGGAGACATTCCCGCCCTCCGTGACATTAACCTGTCCCTGCTGCCCGGAGAAGTGCACGGAATCGTGGGAGAACACGGTGCAGGCAAATCATCCCTGGGAAAAGTAATCAGTGGAGTAATCCGCCCTCAATCCGGTACTCTCTTATATAAAGGAAAACACTACGGAAACACATCTTTAAAAGAGGTAATGAAGCTCGGCATTCAGATGGTGTATCAGCATACACCGCTCATAGAAGATTTTACGGTGATAAAAAACCTGTATTTTGCTCATCAGCCTTCCGCTTTTTTTCGACGCCGCCAGCTGAATACCATCGCCGAAGAAGTGGATACCATAAAGAAAAAATATGGAATATCGATCGATACCAGTGCCCGGGTCCAGGACTTGAACCTGTCGGATAAAGCCGTGGTTGATATCATCAAACACGTCATATCCAGGCCCAGCCTGCTGATCCTTGACGAAGCGCTGGAAAAAATCGAAACAAAAAACCTGGGGCCGGTTATTGAACTCCTTCATGCCTTGAAAGACAATGGAATGTCGATTTTATTTATTACCCATCGAATCGATGATCTTTTTGAGTTTGCCGACCGGGTCAGCATTATACGAAACGGAACCGTTCTTCTAAGTGAGTATGTATACAATATAGATAAAATAAACCTCATCCGTATGACATATACGCAGATCAATAAAAAGAAATACCCGGGGGTATACAGCCAGGAATTCTATCGTCTGTTAAAGTATAATGAAGCCATTTTACGCAAATTGCCCATTAACCTTATAGTGATCGATACGAAGGAACATGTCCGCCTCGTAAACGAGTACTGTAAGGAGTATTTCGGCATTGACGACAATGCAAATATCGAATTGACCCTCGATCAGATCATCGACCGGGGATCAGAATCTTTTCGCTCATCCATGCAAAGCGCACTCAAAAAGCGAAAAGAGGAAGTCTTCTATCATCTTCCTCTTAGAATAGGAAATCGCGAAATCGTAACAAACCTGCGTGTTCTTCCCATCTTTGATAAAACCTCATTTATCGGTTCCATTATAATAATTGAAGATATAACTGAATACGATAAGCTGCAGAAGCAATATGTCTTATCGGAAAAACTGGCCTCCGTCGGACTGCTGTCTGCCGGAGTTGCTCACGAAATCAACAATCCCCTTGAAATAATGCTCAATCAACTCAACTATATCAAGCTTTCTTTCCAGAACCAGGAACTCATCAGTCTGATTGATGATGTTAAAGAGGAAGTTACATTCATCGCAAAGATCGTACGAAATCTGCTCTCCTTTACTGATAACCGAAAAGTTGAGGAAGACAACATAGAAATAAATCATCTTATAAACGAGGTGATACGTTTTGTACGATTTTCCGCCAAAAAGCGCTCTGTTCAGATAAGTGTGCATAATGCCCGGGATCCTCTTTATATCAAAGCGAATGCTGATGAGATACGACAGGTCTTTCTCAACCTCCTGAAAAACAGCTTCGAGGCAATGCCCGGAGGCGGAAAAATCAATATCAAGATCCAGTTTACAGAAATTAACGATAAGCACTATATTGAGGTGCGCCATTGTGATACCGGCCATGGGATTCAGACAGAAAACCCGGATGATATTTTTCTTCCCTTCTTTTCCACAAAAGAGAGTAATGGATTAAATAACGGCCTGGGGCTTTCCGTCAGCTATGGAATCGTAAGCAAATATAATGGAATAATACAGGCGGAAAATGATCCCAATGGAGGTTGCATCTTTGTCATAAGATTACCGCTCCAACAACCCGATGCAAAGGAGTAAAGGATGCAGCACTCCGAACTCTCAGCCGAAACCCTCAGCTTCATGAAGAACCTCGGATTCCCCAGGCTCAAGGTACATCACTCCTATAACCACTTCGATTTTACCGAAGGGGCACGCAGGATTCTTGTAATCGGACCCATGGGTTCGGGAAAAACGGAATTCTCCGCCCGGGTATGGCGGGACGCCCGTATAGCCAGGCAGAAATCCGGCGCCGTGGCGGAGCAGACAACCAGCGGAAGGGCGGACCGTCGTATCGTCTATTTTGTCCGTTCCGTAATGGACAAACTGCGCTTCCCAGACTATCCCGCCGACGCCCTGGCCTATCGCGGCGGCTACGAACGCTGCGGCGAGAATATCTGCTATATATCCAACTCCTTCGAACTGGAACAGGCCATTCACGACCACCCGGACGCGGGAACCTGGATTGTCGATGAAGCGAGTTTCTACGATGAGCGGACCGCCTACGTCGTCAAGGAGGCCTCGCTGCGGAACGATCTCGTCTTTATATTCCCCACCCTGGTGCTGAATTTCCGGCGGGACATATTCAACCGGACGACCCAGTTCCTGCTGGAAAACTGCACGGATATCTTTCCCCTGACAGCCTACTGTGAACACCCGGACTGTATCGAAGACTCCTTTTACACCTACCGCTATTACCGGATCGACGGAGAGGAGTGCCCCGCCCTCTACTTTGATCCCCTGATCGTCATCGGCGGGGATACAACGAAGGACGATCCCCGCCAGCCCAACTACTGCACCCGTTGCGACCGGCACCACTACCTGCCGGGGAAGGAGTACACCTATCTGGTGCTGAAACCCCTGGGAGAGAGTGCTTCCCGGGGTGATCTTGCACCCCTCCGCCGGGAACTTGAACTGATCAAATCGGATATTACCCGATCCCGGCTGCACAGCCACCTGGAGAACCGTTTTCTTCAGGGAGAATCCCCGGAACCGGTTAATCTGAATGCCCTGAAGGTCCCCTGTATCGCCGAAAAGGCGCTGATCTTCCTCTTTGCCGAACAGAACCTGATCTCAGAAGACCAGATGCGCCTCCTGGTCGGGGAACTGGATCTCGACCGGGAATACATGCAGCAGACCCTCCGGGACAACGGCCGTCCCCTGGACCTGGATCAGTTTACCCTCTCCTTCAAGTGAGGTTTTAGGATGATAATCAACAGCGCCCTGTTTTTGACAGCCCTGATCAACCCCATCAGCAAGATAGCTGTAATTTCCATGCTGCCGGAATCGGCCAGCATGAAAGACGTGGAAAAGATTGCCCTGAGATCCAGCCTGGTGGCCTTCGCGATGCTGATCGTCTTTGCCCTGGGGGGAAACCTGCTTTTTAAATCGGTATTCCATATCGAGCTCTATTCCTTCCAGAGCGTCGGGGGATTCGTCGTTTTCTTTTACGGTTTCATGGCCCTCAGGCAGGGGGTTTTCTTTGAGGTCTCCTCACAGCAGAAGCTTCTTGACCTCTCCATCGTCCCCATTGCGAGTCCCCTGATTGCAGGACCCGCGACAATAACCGCAGTGATTACACTCTCCGCCGAGCATCATATCAGTACGGTTATCATCGCCCTTGCACTGGCCCTGGGCCTGAATCTGGCGGCAATGCTGCTTTCGCGGGTCATAGCAAAGCCGCTTATCAAGTTCAATGTGATGGGCGCCCTGATCCGGATCACCGGTCTTTTTGTCGCCTCCATCGGAGTCGACATGATGTTCACGGGAATCCGCTCATTCGTTCAAACGCTGTAGATCAGTCCAGGCGGGCGAGTTTCTTCAATACCCCCCGCAGGGATCTCCATCCTTTTACATGATACTTCGCCTTCGACAGGGTCATTCCAACCTTTATTGAATATGCCGTATCGGGCACAACATCGAAGAGGTCCTCATCCGTGTAGTCGTCTCCCACGGCGAAGATAAAATCAAACTCCTCTCCCCGGAGCCACTCGGAAGCTGCTATACCCTTGTTTACGAAGGAATCCTTTACCTCAAGGACCTTGTTGCCGTCCAGCAGCCCGATATTCATGTTCTCGATAACCGAATAGAGGGAATCCTTCAGTTCCCCGACCCTCAAGGCCGCCAGATCCGGTTCGCAGCGGCGGTAATGCCAGGCCAGGGAGAACTCCTTCTCCTCGATAAAGGAACCGGGAGTACGGTCGGTATAGCTTTCCAGAATGGGACGGATGCCTTCCTTCCATTCGGTGGAGAAAAGCTCCGCTTTTTCCCACTCCCTGCCCTTCATCTTGACCCAGCTTCCGTGACCTGCAGCCATTTCTATGGGAACTCCGCTGAAGAAGCTTTCCAGGTCCTTCGGTTCCCGACCGCTTATAACAACGACCCTGTTTCCCCTGGACTTGCAGAGGGCCGAGACAATATCAAGAAGTTCCGCGTCGGGGCGGGCCTTTTCCGGCTTGTCCCGGAAACCCACCAGGGTACCGTCGTAATCGAGAAAAAATATGGCTTTCCTGGACTTTTCATAGTCCGCCAGCATTTTCGATTCCACGGAATCGATCATGTTCCTCGCCGATTGGGAACGCTGGTATTCATGGACCTCTTCCAGTTTCCTGACGAAGTCCCTGGCCCAGAAACGGACGTTATAGCGGGAAATCCTTCGCTTCATGATGGAATTCTGCCGTTTCTGATCCTCCACGTCCATCTTCAGTCCGGTATCGATGGCATCGGCGATACCCTGCAGGTCGTTCGGATTGATCATCAGCGACTCACCCAACTCGTGGACGGCACCGGCGGTTTCGCTGAGAATCAGGACACCCGTATCGTCCCTGCGGGCCGCCAGGTACTCCTTGGCAATCAGGTTCATCCCGTCCCGCAGGGCTGTAACCAGAAGCAGGTCAGCCTCCATGTATAGGGCGGTCAGGTCTTCAAAGGAGAAGGAGCGGTAAAAGAAATGAATCGGCGTCCAGCCCAGGCTGCCGTGCCGTCCATTGGTTGCGCTTACCAGTTCCCGGATCTCCTTCAGGAGGTCCTGATACTCCTCAACTTCGGTACGGGAGGGAGCGACTATCAGGAAAAGTTCCACCTTTTCATGATATTCCGGGTGCTGGTCCAGAAAAAGGGCGAAGCTTTTTATGCGCTCCGGGATTCCCTTGGTGTAGTCCAGCCGGTCCACCGAAAGGATTGTCCTCTTTCCCGACAGTTCCCGCTTTACCTCGGCATGAGCGGAGATAACCTCCGGTGTATTGTCCGCCTGATTGTACTTTTCGTAATCGATCCCCATGGGAAAGACATCCGCCCGCACAAGCCGCTGCCCCGCGGTCAGATATCCAAGACTGAACTCGTAGCCCAGAAGCCTGCGGGCGCTGGAGATAAAGTGGCGCACGTAGTCATAGGTATGAAAACCCAGCAGGTCCGAACCCATCAGGCCCTCCATGATCTCCTCACGCCAGGGCATCAGACGCATGATTTCGTAGGAAGGAAAGGGAATATGCAGAAAAAAGCCCACAAGGGCTTCGGGAAACTCCTCGCGGATCATCTGTGGCAGCAGCATGAGCTGGTAATCATGGACCCAGATTGTATCTCCCGGTTCAATATATGGTTTGAGCTCTTCAAAAAAAAGCCGGTTCACCCGGAAATAGGCCTCCCACTGGTCGGTATGGTAGTGGGCCCGGTTGGGAAAGTAGTGGAACAGGGGCCAGATGGCCTCGTTGCAGAAGCCTAGGTAGAAATCTTCAAAGTCCTTCCTGGACAATTGAAAGGGTACGCAGCTCTCCTCCCGCATCAGGAGGCGCTTCAGCTCCTCCGCGTCGGAACCGGATACATCCTCCTCGTGGAGGCCGCTCCATCCCACCCAGAGGCTTCCGCCTTCGTTGTGAACGGAACTCAGTCCCGTTGCCAGCCCGCCGATACTGCGGGTAAAACTGTACTCTCCGCTTTCGGGATTACGATTAATCGTTACCGGAAGCCGGTTTGATACATAGATAATTTTTGCCATATACTCCTCGTTATATCGTCGTAACCGGCTCCCGGGTAAGGATGTACTCACGCATCAGCTTCGCCGCCCCGGAAGGCAGGGAGGCGCCGAGGCTGACAATTCCGAGCTCCCTGTCGGGCAGGGCCGGTTCTGTATTAATAATAAACAGCTCCCCTGCGGAAACTGCCCGTTGAATACTCATCTCTTCCACGTGGGCAATGCCGAATCCTATCTTTGCAAACTCCTCCAGCAGATCCATGCTCTCGAGTTCTATGGCGGGAACGACCTTTATTCCCCGGGACTGAAGAAAGTGATCCAGCAGCTTGCGGGTGGTACTTTCACCGTTCAAAAGGAGCAGGGGATATTCCGCCAGGTTCTCGATTCTGCAGCGCCCGCCCCGCAGTTCTTCAAAACGCCGGGAGGCCACAAAGACATCCCTGACCCTTCGGAAGGGCTGTATCGTATACTGCCCCGATCCTGCAGGAAGGGAGACTATACCGAAATCGATGCTGCCGTTTTTCAGCAGAGAGAGGATTCCGGAGCTTGTCCGGTTCTTTACCTGGATCCTGATCCCCGGATACTCCTCGGCAAAGCTCTTGAAGATGGGGATCAGATGATAGCGGCAGATGGTATCCCCCACGCCGATTCTCACCTCCCCGGAATCAAAGCCCGCCATCTCCTTGAGACTCCGCTCACCGGCGGAAAAATTGAGGATACCCTGGGAAATATGACGGAACAGGACCTCTCCCTCATGACTGAGGCGTATGCGCCTTCCGTCCCGCAGGAACAGGGGAGTCCCGAGCCGGGATTCCAGGTTCTTGATCGCCTGGCTTACCGCCGACTGGGTAATGTGCAGTTCCTCCGCACCTTTGGTAAAACTGCCCGCACCGGCGACACGATGGAAGATTTTATATAGTTCGTAATCGATATCCATTAGTATAACTTATCTTATAAATAAATAACATTAATTTTACTAAAGTTCAAGATTCCGCTATCATGAGCGCATAGTCCAGATTATGCAGGAGGCCCCCATGGTCCGACGGGTTTACGTCGAAAAATTGTCCCCCTTTGCCCACGAGGCGCAGCACACCCTCAAAGAGATTTCCGGGAGCCTCGGAATCAGGGGAATCCACGCCGCCCGTCTGCTTCACCGTTACGATATCGACGGCCTCTCGGAACCGGAGTTCCGATCCGCTGCGGAGACAATTCTGGCTGAGGCTCCGGTGGACAGGGTCCATTACGAGCTTCCCGTCTTGAGCCCGAAAGACCATGTCCTCGCCATCGAAGCCCTGCCCGGGCAGTATGACCAGCGGGCGGACTCCGCCACCCAGGCGATTCAGCTGATGACCCACGCTGCTCCGCCGGCGGTCAGCGCTGCCGGGGTCTGGATCTTCACCGGCGACATCTCCCCTGAGAATATGACGGCCATCCGGGAGTACCTGATAAACCCCGTGGAGTCCCGGGAGGCTTCCCTTGATCTGCCGGAATCCCTGGAACTGAAAGCCCCGGAACCTGCTCAGATCCCCCTGGTGGACGGCCTGATGGATGCCGACGGAGAGACCCTGAGGAACATCATGAACCGTTACGGCCTTGCCATGTCGGAGGCCGACCTGGCCCTCTGCCGGGACTACTTCCGTAACACGGAGAAGCGGAACCCCACCGAGACGGAACTGAAGGTACTGGACACCTACTGGTCCGACCATTGCCGGCACACAACCTTCCTGACCAGTCTGGAAGAAATCAGTTTCGAAGACAATCCAATATCCCGGCGCATCGAAGCCACCTACCGGGAATACCTGGAACTGAAGAAGCTCTGCTCCCCCAAAAAGCCGGTATCCCTTATGGACCTGGCGGTAATCGTCATGAAGGAGTTCCGGGGAGACGGCAGGCTGGAGGATCTGGAGGTCTCGGAAGAGATAAACGCCTGCAGCATCCGGGTGGAGGCCCGGGTGAACGGCAAACCCGAGCCCTGGCTAGTGATGTTCAAGAACGAGACCCACAACCACCCCACGGAGATCGAACCCTTCGGCGGGGCCGCCACCTGCCTGGGCGGGGCAATCAGGGACCCCCTCTCCGGCCGCTCCTATGTCTACCAGGCCATGCGCGTCAGCGGAGCGGGAGACCCCGGGACAGCCCTTGCGGACACTCTGCCGGGAAAACTTCCCCAGCGGAGCATCTGCACCACAGCGGCCCGGGGCTACAGCTCCTACGGCAACCAGATCGGGATAGCCACCGGGAAGGTCCACGAGTTCTATCATCCCGGTTACATCGCCAAGCGCATGGAGATCGGAGCGGTTATCGGCGCAGCCCCGGAACGCAACGTCAGCCGTCTTGAACCGGCCCCGGGAGACCTGATCCTCCTGGTAGGCGGCAGGACCGGTCGGGACGGCATCGGCGGGGCCACCGGCTCATCACGGGAGCACTCCCAGGATTCCCTGGCAAGCTGTGGTGCGGAGGTCCAGAAGGGCAATCCCCCCACGGAGCGCAAACTGCAGCGCCTCTTCCGGGATCAGGAATTCTCCCGGCGCATCAAGCGCTGCAACGACTTTGGCGCGGGAGGGGTTGCCGTCGCCGTGGGAGAACTGGCCCCGGGACTGGAGATAAACCTGGACGCGGTCCCCAAGAAATATGCCGGTCTGGACGGCACGGAGCTCGCTATCTCCGAGTCCCAGGAACGCATGGCCCTGGTAATCGAGGCCGGGGACCTGGATTATTTTATCCGACGGGCAGCGGAGGAGAACCTCGAGGCCACAAGGATCGCCGAGGTTACCGACTCCGGGCGTCTCGTGATGCGCTGGAACGGCAGTACCGTCGTCGATCTTTCCCGGGACTTTCTTGACACCAACGGAGCGGAACAGCAGAGCAGTGCTTGTATCGAAGGGCCCCTGACTGAGGAACCTCCCTTCGATCTCGATAAGCGGTCCCGCAGCTTTTCTGAACAGCTCCTCTCTGTTCTTTCCGGGCTGGACTCTGCCGGCCAGGAGGGGCTCGGCCAGCTCTTCGACTCCACCATCGGGGCTGGCAGCCTCCTGATGCCCTTCGGCGGAAGGACCCAGACCAGCCCCTCCGACGGTATGGCGGCCCTCCTCCCCCTGGAGGAAGGTGAAACGGACACGGCCACCCTGATGAGCTTCGGCTTCGACCCCAGGATCAGCTCCTGGAGCCCCTATCACGGAGCCGTCTACGCGGTACTGCAGAGCGTCGCCCGCATTACCGCCATGGGGGGAGACTACCGCAGAACCCGGCTTACCCTGCAGGAGTATTTCGAACGGCTGGGGAAGGACCCGAAGCGCTGGGGAAAACCCCTGGCGGCCCTTCTTGGTGCTTTCCACGCCCAGCGCGCCCTGGGAACACCCGCCATCGGAGGCAAAGACAGCATGTCCGGCTCCTTCGAAGAGCTCGACGTTCCCCCGACCCTTGTCTCCTTTGCAGTCGCCCCCGTCACGGCGGAGCGGGTAATTTCCCAGGAGCTCAAGGTGGCCGGCAGTACGCTGCTTCTGTTGAGCATTCCCCGGGACGACGATTACCTGCCGGACCTGAAAATCGCGGCGGAAACCTACGGCAGGATTCACGCAGCGGAACCCGGAATTATCCGCAGCGCCAGAAGCATTGGGGCCGGAGGTATCGCAGCTGCCCTTGCGGAGATGGCCTTCGGCAACGAACTGGGCGTGGAGATCGACGGAAGCGTCGCGCGGGAGGACCTCTTCCGCCTGGAATACGGCAGCATAATCCTGGAGGTATCCACGGACAGCCCATGGCGGGAGCTTTTCCAGGGTCTCCCCTGCCGGGAAATCGGCCGGGTAATCGCCGGGGGAGAACTCAGGTTCGGAACGGAGGTTCTGCCCCTCGACACCGCTCTGGAGGCCTGGAGGAATCCCCTCCTCAAGGTATTCCCTATCGCCCCTTCGCCGGCGGAAGCATCAGGGAAGGTGGAAGTCCGCGGGGAGAAGAAATCCGCGGTGACTGCAGCCCGCAGCTACACAGGTCCAAAGGTTTCCCCCCGGGTCCTGATTCCCGTGTTCCCCGGGACGAACTGCGAATACGATTCAGCCGCCGCCTTCCGCAGGGAGGGGGCGCTCCCTGAGTTTGCCGTCGTTCGCAACCTGAACCCCCGGATGGTAGATGAATCCATCGCCCGGATGGCCGCAGGGCTCAAGAAAGCCCAGATCCTGATGATCCCCGGCGGCTTCAGCGCAGGAGACGAGCCGGAGGGGTCGGGAAAGTTTATCGCCGCCTTTTTCCGCAACCCCGAGCTGACAGACGCGATCCATGAGTTCCTGGACAGGGACGGGCTTGTCCTGGGAATCTGCAACGGCTTTCAGGCCCTCATAAAGCTGGGGCTCCTTCCCTGGGGACGGATTACTCCCCTGAAGGCGGACAGCCCCACCCTGACCTTCAACACCATCGACTCCCACGTCAGCCGCTTTGTGGTAACCAGGATCGACAGCGCCTCCTCTCCCTGGCTGACGCATACAAAACCCGGAGAACTTCACTGGATACCCGTATCCCACGGGGAAGGCCGCTTTGTGGCAGCTCCGGAGGTTCTGAAGAAACTGGAAGATTCCGGGCAGATCGCCGCCCGTTACGCCGACCAGTCGGGAAGGCCGACCATGGAAGGACCGGCCAATCCCAACGGTTCCATGGGAGCGGTGGAGGCCCTGGTAAGCCCCGACGGAAGGATCCTGGGCAAGATGGGACATTCCGAGCGCTGGCGCCCCGGGCTTTATCGGAACATACCGGGGAACAAGGACCAGGGGCTGTTCAAGGCGGGTGTGGAGTACTTCGGGTAATCCTATGAATTATATTCAGTGAATACTCTCTTTAATGAATCATAATCATCGAGAAATTTATCAGCATATTCTTTTGCCCATTTCTGCCATTCAATTGAAGAAGCATACTCATTGTCTTTATTTTTCTTAAAATTGCCAATTCCACTACTATTCGTGGTTCGCCAAAGGTACCAATAGTCATTTGGGTTTAATTCATCACAAGGTATAGATTTCTTGTTCACGATATGCTCAATTCTATCCTTCACGTTCTGATCTGTGGTTCCAGGTGAGACAGGCTGTAATCCTGTCCCTAAGCGATAATTACCATTATTCCAGTTAAACTCAACCACCCAATTATACTGTTCGGACATTGTAACGCAGAACCCATAATCATCACCTTCAATAGCACTTTGTTTGATTTCATTTACGTCTGTTTCGATTTTTAAGCCACGTTGTTGTAGCTCCTGCATCAGTTCTTGTAAAAACATTACATGACATCTCTTTTGTGATGCATTCAGTACATAGCGTGTCTGATTCGGTTCTATTGAACCCTCCTCGAAAACAGCACTTGCCGCTTCTCTTTCATTAAAGGAATCATTAACCATTTCTTCTATCATCTCCCTGTATAATCGTATATTGCAGCGGATATTGTCATTACCAAAAGCTTCAGGCGTATCATCACAAGTCTGCAACCACTTAATAATATGCTCTTTATAAGAACATGGCGTTATCGGTCCCGTATAATCTCCGATGGAATCAACTGATGGATCCCAGCCTAATGGAGTAAGATAGACAACGTGTATCGATTCTTCTTTATAGTTGTATTTCTCCCCTTTTAAAGTTTTTACATAGTTACTAATTTGAGCAGGCTGATCGCGGGCATCAACTTTGTTTTCGATTATTATTGCAGTCTTCTCATTCAATAATTCTATAAGAATATCTATATTATCTGTTTCTCTTGAAACTATGATCGATTTTGGATCTTTTAGTGAATAATTGGGGAATTCTTTAATTTGAAGACACCTAAATAGAAGTCTGACTCGTTCCAGACTGCCATCATAATTCGTATCTATAAGCTTAGCTATAATGTCTGAATGAAGAAGTTCTCTCCGGAGTACATTACTGGAAAGAAGTAAATTGAGATTATCATTTTTTAAGGTATATAGTTTTCCTGAGATATCGATTATTGTCTTCAATACAGACATAGATAATTCCTCACAAGAAATATTTTAATATGACCATAAAGCAACTTCCTCTGAATATGCTGTCAATAATCTTCATCAACTTTCAACTTGGATTATTCAAAGACATTCAGTATTGGTGCACCATCCTTTAGAAATCTCATTAATTATTGCTCTGTCTCGGTCGAACTGAATCTTCCTCATTTTCTTGAGTTATAACATCGTTTCGGAGATCGAGATATATTCTGGATAAACCTATAGGGACTGATAAATATTTGGCAAGTAGATCAAGATATTTTCGGTTTATAATGTTTGAATTTGCGACTACGTACTTATCGTTGCTTTGCTTGTATAAGATTAAAACAAAGGAAATGAATTTTTCTTTTACAAATCTTTTTACATCCTGAATTCTTCTAATACTTTCAGGTTTTGAAAAAACCAAGAAATATGATTTTCTATCATAAATGGCCCCTCCTGCTTTAGTTATCCTATGAAAATGACAAGGCTGGAAATTCCCGGTTCTTAACCTATGAACATCAAGAGCACACATAGCAGACAATAAGTCCATCATAATCGCATCTGCGGATTGATTTATGCTAATAACCAGGCATGGAATTTTCTTCGTTATTGATAATCTCTTTAAAAATTCCATTGTTGGCAATTTCTTGTACAACATTTTCGATACATAATCATCCTTACATTCTTCTCGTCCGCATATATATTCAATTTTGCCATATGTCTCCTCGATATCAAATGCTGGATAATTAACTTCTTGAGAACGATTATGATATCTCTTTTCAATTAATTCCATACACTCAGTAAGAGCCTCGCTATACATTAAAATTCGATAAATTGTGGGAACACTGTCTGACATACATTTCTCCTTTATCAATTACTCTGTTAGCCCAGAGTGGGTATTTATAAACAAGGCTCTCGACCGATTTTTCCGGGCGTTTGTGCTGTTTTCACTACTGCTAAATGCCATGAAGAAAAGAGATTTTTATAAATTAAAGATACTCTACTCATGACGCTCCACTGCAACTGAAACAATGAAAATAGGCGGTCCGAAAGTGTGTAATGAGAATGGCGGATTGGTAGCGGCATCATATCCGATCCTGATCATTTTCAGCCAGGTCCGGAACACCAAATTAGTGAAGAGTAGTCATTCCAAAAAGCAAACCTTTCAATTAGCCGGGCATACATTTTCAATCAGACGCTTGGGTACGTGTAATCTGTATGCAAACTGCACTGTGCTAAAAGCCGGAATTCGGCAATGGATATTCCTCTTCAGCCAGCTACAATAAACCTGCCTTTACACAGCCGCCTTCAAACTCACCTTCTGCATCAGATACACCCCAGCGTATACAGCCAGACCCGCAGGGTAGAGCATGAAGCGCAGTTCATGGGCAATCCCGAATAATCCGGCAAAAAAACCGGGATTAAAGAGAATAAAGGAAGCCAAAAGCAGAACAGGGATTTCGTACCAGCGGTTCTGCCGCAGAAACCAGCCCTGCACGGCATTGGTAAAGGCGAAGGCCCCGAAGATCGCCATGACGAAGATCAGCATGGATACCGGCCAGCCCCGCACTCCCTGGAGTACCAGGTCGGGATTGAAGATGAACATGAAAGGGATCACCGCCGTCCGCAAGTCGTAGATAAAGCCCTGAATACCCGTTTTTATGGCGTCGGACCCGGCAATGGCGGCGGCGGTATATGCCGCAAGACCCACCGGCGGGGTATCGTCGGCGAGAATCCCGAAGTAGAAGCAGAAGAGGTGGGCGGCGATGGCGGGGATAATGATTCCCATGCCGCCCCCCAGCTGGAGAATGATCGGTACGGTAATGGAGGCCATAACGATGTAGGTGGCGGTTGTGGGCAGCCCCATGCCGATAATCAGGCTCGCCACGGCGGTAATAAAGAGCAGCAGGAATATGTTTCCCATGGCCATATACTCCACCACCTGGACGATCATGCTGCCGATTCCCATATTCACGATACCCACAACGATTCCCGCCGTGGCGGTTGCAAGGGCCACGGTCAGCATGTTACGGGAACCTTCGATCATTCCCTTTCCCACAAGAAGGACCACTGCCCAGGATGCCTTTAAGGGGGATTCTTTTTTCCTGACCGCCAGGAATATCTCCCGTGCAAGATGCACGACAAAGAGGGTCACAATTGCGGTAAAAGCCGAGAGCTTCGGACTGTGGCGCATTATCATCAGTTCGTACAGAAGAACAAAGAGGGGAATCAAATTATGGAAGCCCCCTTTCAGGACGGTCCAGAAGGGAGGACACTCCTCCTTCGGCAGCCCCTCCATACCCCGCTTTGAAGCCTCAAGATGGGTAATATAAAAGAGGGCGAAGTAGGAGACAAAAGCGGGGATTGCCGCAGCCCTGACGACCTCCATATACGGCAGACTCAGGTATTCGGCAATAATAAAGGCGGCGGCTCCCATTATCGGAGGCATGAGCTGCCCGTTGGTACTGGCGGCCACTTCAGTGGCGGCGGCAATACGTCCGGGATACCCGACCTTCTTCATCAGCGGAATTGTAAAGGTCCCGGTGGTAACAACATTGGCGATACTGGACCCGGAAACAAGCCCGGTAAGTCCTGAGGAGACCACTGAAGCCTTGGCGGGTCCGCCCTTGTAACGCCCGAGAAGGGAGATTGCCAGATCGTTAAAATAGAAGCCCGCGCCGGTCCGGTTCAGAAGCGCCCCCAGAAGCACGAAGAGAAAGACCGTGTTCGCCGAAACATCCAGGGGAATTCCGAAAATTCCCTCCGTGGAGAGGGCAATCTGGCTCAGGTACTTGCTGACGCTGACCCCCCGGTAGGCGATAAAGTGAGGCAGATAGGGCCCCAGAAAAGCGTAGGCGGTAAAAAGCACGGCGATGGTCCCCAGGGGCATCCCGATAACCCTCCGGGAAGCCTCCAGCACCAGAAGGATCATCACAAAACCGAATACCAGGTCCCGCCCGATGGGGCGTCCCGCCCGGGAGGCGATTCCTTCGTAATCAAACACCACATAGAGCACCGCCGTAACCGCCGCGGCGGCCAGAAAGAAGTCGATTATGGGTATCCGGTCCACGGCATGGAGAAACTTGATTCGCCTTTTATGTTTGGAAATCGGGTAACCGAGATAGACCAGGGCCACCGCGAAGGCAAGGTGGATTGCCCGGACAGTAACGCTGTCCAGAACCACAAGCCTGGGCAGAGCAAGCTGGAAGAGGGCCCATAATACCGCGATGGTACCGAAGAGGATCCTGTCTATGGGCCGCTTATCACGGATAAGACCCAGTTCCTCTTTTAATAATTCTTCCGCGGTTTCGTTTTCCCACTCCTTGGACATGCACTGCTCCTGTAAAAATATAAATTCTGCGGTGCAGGGCATGCACCGCAGTCACGTTCGTTTATTTCTGTATAAGCGCCGGGTTGATGTATTCGGTCAATCCCGCTTCTTCATAGTACCTGAGGGCACCTTTGTGAATCGGGGCGGAGAGACCTTTGAGCATACTCTCCCTGGTCAGGTTCTGGTATGCCGGATGCAGTTTTTTAAAATCGTCGAAGTTTTCGAAAACCTCTTTGGTAATGGCATACACTACATCCTCCGGAACCTTGGTCGAGGTAACAAGGGTAGCCGTTACTCCCACGGTAACAGGATCGGAGGTGTTGGCCGCCATGGGATACTCCTTGCCGGGAAGAACAGCCTTGGCATAATAGGAGTACTTGTCCGTCAGGGCCTTGAGAACGTCTCCGTCGATATTGACAATGCGGACCTTCACCCGGCCGGCGGTTGCTTCCTTGACGTTCCCGTTGGGGTGTCCGACGGTATAGAAAAAGGCGTCGATACGACCGTCATTCAAAAGCCCCGGGGCTTCCACGGCGTTTACGTTTTCCGCCTGCACATCAGCCTCGGAGAGTCCCGCCGCGGCGAGAACATCCAGGGCGTTCTGAAGGTTTCCGGAACCGGGATTACCCAGGTTGACGCGTTTTCCCTTAAGGTCCGCCACCGATTCAATCCCGCTCTCAACGCTGGCCACCAGGGTAACCGCCTCGGGATGAATGGAGAATACCGAGCGCAGCTCCTTCTGGGGACCGCTCTCTTCCCATTCAGCAAGACCGGTGTAGGCCTGGAACTGACGGTCGGACTGGGAAATCCCGAAATCCAGGTCGCCGCTTAGAACTGCGTTCACGTTATATACCGAACCGCCGGTGGACTCCACCGTCGCTTTGATGCCGTATTCATCGTACTTCGCATTTACCATACGGCTTATGGCACCGCCGGTGGGATAATAGACCCCTGTTACTCCGCCGGTACCGATGGTGACAAACTTGCTCTGCCCCTGTCCGCCTGCAAAGACCTGAGGCGCAGCCTGCAGAAGCACAAGCAGGGAGAAAACGAGGATTTTTTTCATATGATTCTCCTATAGAATAATAATTGTGGATATACAATACTGGATTTTTGAGGATATTACAAGTTTCAACTTGATTCTTTTCATTTTCTCATAAATTGCCGGTGTTTATTCAGAATCTGATAATACCCTGCTTTACTTGACCTAAACAGCTGCAGATGGGTAGGGTTTCTTCATGACAGATCAATTTGCCTCCGCCGTATTCTATCTGCTTGCGGCTGTGCTTGTATTCAACATGACCCAGAGAAAGTATCAGGACCTGGGGGAACAGAAACGTTTCGCCAGTCTTTTTATCGCAGTGGGAATTCTGCTTTTTATGGTGGGACTGCAGATTATCCGGCATTTCGCTCTCCCCCCCGTCAGCTATCTGCCCCTTGGACTGGCCGTGGCTGCCTACCTGGGGATGCTTCGGGAAAAGATCTTCATCTTTTCGCCCCGCTGCCGGGAATGCGGAAAACGCTTTTCTCTGAAGGAGATCCTCTATATCGATTCCCCGGATTGCAGCTGCGGTCCCCGCAGCGTGGATGATATAGACTGGGACACCTGGGAGCCCACCGAACATGCGGTACTCTGCTTTATCGTCTCCGAAGGCCGGGTGCTGATGATTCATAAAAAAACGGGTCTCGGAAAGGGAAAGATCAACCTCCCCGGGGGACGTATCGAAGCGGGGGAGACCCCCAGAGAAGCGGCGATACGGGAGACCCGGGAAGAGACAGGTCTTACCCCTCTGGACCCGGAAGAGCGGGTTGAGCTCTCCTTTGTTTTTACCAACGGGTACTCCCTTCACGGCAGGGCATTTTTTGCCGCATCCTTCGAGGGCGAGATGACGGAAACCGATGAGGCCGATCCGTTCTGGTGCGATCTGGATAAAATCCCCTGGGACCGCATGTGGGAGGATGATCCTCTCTGGATTCCCAGGGCATTGAAAGGAGAAAAGCTCAAAGGGGTATTCGTATTCGATGAAGATACGATGCTGAGCCACAGAATTACCAGCCTGGATGGAAAGTGATTATTATTTGATCCTGATACAAAAATTCCCTATGCTATACTTGAGGGGTAAACAGAGGTAGCTGATGTTAGTTGAAGCCGAAATATGGACAATTGCCAGAACAGACCAGGGCAACGCCGTTCTGGTCCGTCCCATCGGCAGCGAATCCGCTGTTCCGATCTTTATCGGTCAGCTGGAGGCGCAGTCCATCCTTATCGGGCTTGGAAACGTCCCCATGCCCCGTCCCCTTACCCACGATCTGTTCATTACCCTTTTTTCCATGCTCGGCGCCGAGCTGCAGCGTATCGAGATAACCGCCCTCAAGGAGGGAACCTTTTACGCCCAGATAATCCTGAGTAAAACGAACGGCGAGGAACTGATTATCGACGCCCGGCCCTCCGACTCCATCGGAATAGCCGTACGGGCCAAATGTCCAGTCTATATTGACGAATCCGTGGTTGATGAAGCCGGGATTTCCGTATCCGCCGTAAGCACTGGCAGCGAAGAGGTGGCATCCAACCCCTACGAACAGGAGAAGCGGCGTCTGGAAGAGGAGCTGAACCGGGCCGTGGAGGTCGAAAACTACGAGGAAGCCGCGAAGATCCGGGACAAGCTGCAAAGACTGTCGGAAACCTTCCCCCAGGGGGATGAAGAAGCAGAGTAGCTCTCCTACAGGCAGAGCGAAAGGAGGCGATCATGAGAATTTCACAACTGGACTGGGAAGCGAAGATGTTTCTCGCCGGCTGCATCAAGAGCGCCATCATGGCGGACGGCCGCTTTGGCGATGATGAACTTGCGGAACTAGAAGAGCTCGAATCTGATCTCCCCTTCCGGGACTTTCCTGCTGCCCTGGAGGAGTTTGAAGCGGTTGTAAAAGACAGCGAATCCTTCTGGGAGATGGCGGAGGAGATCCAGAAGAAGGACATTCAGGAGCTGATTCTGTCCATCCTGCGGGAGATCAGTCTGCGGGAGGGTTTTCCTGACGAACATGAACTCGAACTTATCAGCGACCTGGAAAGGGTCTGGAATTTCCAGTAGTCAGGCGCTTATGGCATACCCGCTGCCTATGGTATCCAGCGCTCCGTGGAGGAGGACCCGGGCAATATGCCCTTCGCTGTTGATTATCCGCTCCCGAAAGGCTGCCAGGTGCAGGTACCGGGAAAGCACCGCAAGCATATGAAGATACACTCCCTGCATGGAAGGCGGATTGGCCGCCACAAACAGAAGACGCACAGGCTCACCGTCGTAGGAACCGTATTCAATACCATGCATGGATATTCCGAGGCACAGAAAAATATCCGTCAGACTCTGCAGTTTTCCGTGGGCCATGGCGACGCCATGCCCGATACCCGTATTTCCCTCGAGTTCCCTGCGAAGGACTGCCTCCTTGAGACCATGTATCCGGTCCAGGGTCCGCAGCATGCTGATCCCTGCAAAGAGTTCGTCAAAGGCTTCCTGCTTGGTTTCGGCCCGAAGGGGAACAAGTACCGACGAAGGGGGGAGGAGGTGATGGTAGTCCATGGCTGAATCCTCCATACCTCTAGTATCGTCCGTTTTGTACCAGCTTCTTACGCTTAAATATAGAAACAACTACACGTAAACAGGATCAGGAAGATGAGCAGCGAAGATCGGAGCTTAGAACAGATAAAGGCCGGGTACGAAAAAAAGATTTCCGATCTTAAAAAGCTTATACGCATAAGCCGGGATTTTAACGCAACCCTGGAGTTTCCAATCCTGATCGAGTCGATTCTCTTCGTCTTTATGGGACATCTGCGGCTTCTTCAGGTGGGCCTTTTTATTCGGGACCAGTTTGACCAGGGAGATCTGAGTCTCTACCGGAATTACCGGGGCTTTCAGATTGACCACCGCGTTGACTATACCCTGAAGGGAAAATCTCCCTTTATGCAACTGGTGCAGGAGCAGGCCTGTCCCTGTACCCTTGAAGAACTCAGCACCCTTCTGCCCGCCGGAGAGGATAGCCTCACCGTTCTCGAAAAGCTGACCCCCGGACTGATTGTACCCCTGACAGCCAAAAATACGGTAATGGGTATCCTGGTCCTGGGACAGGGGACATCCCCGGGGTTAATCTCCCCGGAAATTCTGGAACAGATACGGATTATCGGCCCCTTTGCGGCCATGGCAATCTACAACGCCCTGCTCTACGAAATGGCCATTACCGACATGATGACCAAACTAAGGCTGCGCCACTATTTTCTCTCCTCCATGAACGAGGCCTTTGAAAAGGCCTGCAGGAACAAGAGCAGTCTGTCGCTTCTGTTTCTGGACATAGATCATTTCAAGGCCTTCAATGACTCCCATGGTCACAGCTGCGGGGATTTTGTGCTGATCAAGGTGGCTGACCTGATCCGGGGCAGTATACGACGGGGGGATATTGCCGCCCGCTACGGAGGAGAGGAATTTACCGTTCTTCTGCCGGATACGGACAGTAAAATGGCCCTTCTTGTTGCCGAGAGAATCCGCAGAAAAATCAGCCAGGAAGACTTCGCATATGAAGGGGAAACCGTCAAAACCACGATTTCCATCGGTGTTGCGGAGCTTGAGACTGAACGGGATTTTACCAGCGAATCCCTTATCAAACGCGCCGATACAGCCCTCTACCAGGCCAAGGAACAGGGTCGGAACCAGGTTGTACTGGCACAGTAATTCAACACTTCAGGAGAAACCATGGCCAGACTGACCGTACAGCCGGAAAACAGGAGCTATCCCCTGTCTGCGACAGTGTCCCTGCTGAATACCCTTCTCAGGAACAGCCATCCGATTCAGCACAAATGCGGAGGCAAAACCCAGTGCGGAACCTGCAGGATTCGCATACTGGAAGGTTCCCGCTTCCTGAATCCCGTGGGAGAAAACGAGCTCAACAGGCTGGGGCAGGAAAACCTGGCCGCCGGCCTGCGTCTCGCCTGTCAAACCTTTGCCTACGGGGATGTCAGCATCGAGATCCCGAAGGATTAGAGCCGGGCCAGGAGTTCCTTCAGGAAGGACCAGAAGGCTTCCGTTGAGGGAATACTGACCCTCTCGTCCGGGCTGTGGGCCCCTTCAAGGTCCGGTCCGAAGGATACCATGTCCATGCCGGGTACCTTGTCGGCGATCACTCCGCACTCGAGCCCCGCGTGTACCGCGGTCAGGTGGGGTTCCTTTTTCCGGACCTCCCGGTATACCTCGGCGGCAAAGCGCAGCAGAGGAGAGTCCGGATTCGGTTCCCAGGAGGGATACTCGCTCTCGTACTCCACGGTGCAGCCCATGAGTTCCAGCTGTGCCTTTACCCTGCGGCTGATAATATCCCGCTTGTAGCCGGCGGCTGAACGCTGACTTGTCAGCACGTAAAGCTTCTTATCATCCATGGTGACAGCCGCAAGATTGGTGGAGGTCTCCACCATTCCCGGCACAACCGTACTCATCTCCTGGGACCCGTGGGGCATGGCAAGGAGCCCCCGGATTATCCGGATTCCGTCCTTCAGGACCCGGGAAGGCTTCTCCTTCAGCTCTTCCACAACAACCCGTACGGGCTTGTCCTCGGTGTAGAGTCCGCGGGCATCCACTTCCACCTTCGCCGCAGCCTCTTTCAGCCGCGGAATATCCCCGGGGGCCAGGGCAAGAATAAACTCCGCCTCCCGGGGAATCGCGTTGTGCTTTCCGCCGCCCCTGAGCGAGACAATCTCCATGGATTCTGCCTCGGCAGAACAGATGGCCAGCGCCCCGAGCTGAAGGGCGTTTCCCAGGCGCCGATGAATCTCTCCCCCGGAGTGTCCCCCGGAGAGCCCTTCCACCCGAAGTCGCAGCATCCGGCTGCCGGATCGGGGAGATGCAAAGGAGGGCACCAGGCTTCCCGAGGTGTTCCTGCCCCCGGCGCAGCCGAAGTAGAAGACCCCCTCCTCCTCGGAGTCCAGATTGATAAGGCGACGGCCCTCGATCAGGTCGGGGGTAATCGCCATGGCCCCGTTCAGGCCGGTCTCCTCGTCGACGGTAAAAAGTGCTTCCAGGGAAGGATGCTTCAGATCCGGATTGTCCAGCACCGCCAGAGCAGCTGCCACGCCGATGCCGTTGTCCGCCCCCAGGGTCGTGCCGTCCGCCCGGAGCCAGTCTCCGTCTATTACGGGCCGGATGGGGTCTTGTTCAAAATCGTGGACGGTCCCGTCGTTTTTTTCGCACACCATGTCTATATGTCCCTGAAGCACCACCGGGGGATGATCCTCGTAGCCCGGAGAGGCGGGCTTTTTTATAATGACATTCCCCGCCGCATCGATACGGACAGGGAGTTTCCGCTCCTGTGCAAAGGAGCGGATATATTGCGCCAGGGCCGCCTCGTTTCCGGAGCCATGGGGAATCGCGAGCATCTCTTCAAAGAATTTCCACAGCGGAGCAGTACAGCCTGCTCCTTCGTTCAGTACAGCCATTCATCTTCCTCCAGTCAAATCCGTATCCTACCATGCATGCCTCATTGTGCCCATACGGAAGTTTTGTGCTTGACGTATTCCCCGCTTAGCCGTAAGGTTTTCTACACTATGCAGCGCACTATCTTAAGCATTACCACCGATCCCATCGACACGGAAGAGCTGATCTCCGTTCTTGACAGTGTCGGTCTGGGCAGTTTCCGTATCATCAGCGCCGCTTCCATGGAAGAGGCGGAGCCTCACTTTTATGTACAGGAAATCTATCTGGTAATTGCGGACGAGCGCGTTCCCCAGGCGCTCGAAGTCCTGCAGGAGATGAAGCAGGACGAAATGTTCGCCCATGTCCCGATTCTGCTGCTCATCGAAAAGAGGACCAAGGAGCGCATACAGGCGGCCTTCCGGATGGGCTTTGATACCTGCGTGGCCCTGCAGGAGGTCTCCGCCCTGCTTGCACACCAGGCCATACCGCTTATCCGCAACCACCTGAACAACGACGATACCATGGAGAAGATTTCCGTCCTTCAGGAAAAGGCCATTCAGGATTTCATACTCCTCGATCTCATCAAGGATTACATTCCCCGGACAATCTGGAATGTCGCCAAAGAGTACGCTCACGAACAGCGGATTGAAATCCCCGAGGAAGAGCGGATCCTTACCATCGTATTCGGGGACATCAAGGATTTTACCCCCCGAACTCAGAGAATGGAACCGAAAAATGTTATCCGTTACCTGAACAGCGCCTTCGACGTTGTCGCCCGCCTGGTATACGCCCATGACGGAGACATCGACAAATACATCGGGGACGCCTTTCTCGCGGTCTTCAACGATCCGGAAAAGGCCGTTGCCTCCATGCTCAGAATCCAGAAGGAGTTCGAGAAACTCAACAGTGAGCGCTCTTCCCGGGGCGAAGACACCATCGTATTCCGGGTGGGTATCCACACCGGACCGGTGATCCGGGGCAACGTGGGGGGAAACCAGCGCTTCGACAATACCCTTATCGGAGACACCGTCAACACCGCCGCGCGCCTCGAGGCTATAGCCCCTCCCGGAGGAATCCTGATTTCCGAGGCAACCCGCAGAGAACTGGGGCTGGAGCTGCCCGAGGCTTGCGGCCGGACGGAAAACCTGAAAGGCCGGGTCGGCGACGAGAAGGTCTGGGAGATCTACAAACACCTGAAAGACTCCTCCTTAGCCAATGAACCTGCTGCTCTGTGAACCTGACGAGGTCGACTCCGGCGGACAGGCGGAACTGAAGGGTCCCCGGGCGGAACACCTGAGAAAAATTCTCAGGCTCAAAGCGGGGGACTCCGTCGCCGCAGGGATCATCGGTCAGGGGACAGGGAAAGGACGCATCGAAAGTCTCAGCCCCGGATACGCCCTCCTCACCATACACGTTACGGATCCGCCCGAACCTCTCTATCCCTTGAGCCTTGCCGTCGGCATGGTCCGCCCCATCCAGACCAGACGCATACTGAAAACCGCCGCCTCCTTCGGCATCCGGGAAATCTGCTTCGTACCCACCGCCCTGGGGGAAGCCTCCTATCGGGAGGCGAAAATCTGGGACAGCTACCGGGACTTCCTGGTGGAAGGAGCCTCCCAGGGAGGAATATGCTCCCTGCCGGAGGTCCTTCGCTTCGCTTCCCTGGAAGAGTTTCTGGAAGAGACACGCCGCCGTGACGGGCGCATCCTCTTTGACCTTGCTGATACAGCTGCCGCCCCCCCGGAGAAGAGCAGGGAGGCGCTAATACTGATAGGTTCGGAACGGGGATGGACGGGGAAGGAACATCGCGAAATACTGGATGCGGGCTTTCAGCTCCGGGGTCTTGGCAGACGCATCCTGACCACAGAAACCGCCTGTACCGCAGCGACGGCCCTTACGCTGCGGGAACTCGGCCTTTTTTGAGCCCCATAAGATAGAGAAAGAGGTAGAGGCCCCCGAAAAAGAGGACCGGCGCCGCCATCCAGGCAAACTGATGCCCCTCTGCCGCCTGGTAGAAGAGGGTTGCCACAATCCAGGCCATCAGAGTGTGGTAGGTAACGAAGAGTACCGTGTAGGGTCCGCCGATCTCCCTGACCACCGTGGCGACCACCGCAAGACAGGGAAAATAGACCAGAACGAAGAGCAGATAGGCATAGGCCTGGGCGGGGGTAAAGTGCTGCCTGAGAAGCTGAAAACTTCTGGGGTCCTCTTCCGCCTCGTCACCAAAGCCCAGGGCTGCAGCCAGCCCGGCGGGAATGGAGAGCAGGGAATCCCGGATTCCCGAAACAAGGGAAAAGCCTTCATCCTCCTCACCTTCTGCCGGATTTTCCGAGGATTCGCTAAGCTGGGAATAGAGGCCGTTGATTGTTCCTACAATCGATTCCTTGGCGAACATACCGGTAAAGAGTCCCACCGCGGCGGGCCAGTTGTCCCGCTCGACCCCCATGGGAGCAAAAACCGGCGTCAGGCCCTTGCCCATCAGGGCCATGACGGAGTTTTCGTTGTCCTGATTGCCGATGCTGCCGTCAAGGCCAAAGCTGCTCAGGAAACCCAGGACCAGTACCGCCAGAATAATCACCTTTCCTGCCCGGAAGATAAAATCCTTCAGCCGCAGCCAGGTGTGCAACATGATGTGTCGAAAGCGCGGAGCATGGTAGGAGGGGAGCTCCATGATCAGGTGGCTTGTCTCTCCCCGGAAGGCGGTGGTCCGGAAGATCAGCCCGGTAAGAATCGCCAGGACAATACCGATCAGATAGAGGGAAAACACCACGAGTCCCGCCTGTTCTCCGAAGAAGGCCGCCGCAAAGAGGGCGTAGACCGGCAGCCGCGCCCCGCAGGACATCAGGGGAGACATGAAGATAGTCATAATGCGGTCTTTTCTGGAATCCAGGGTACGGGTCGCCAGGATCGCCGGCACCGTACAGCCGAAGCCCACCAGCATGGGAACAAAGGCCTTTCCCGGTAGGCCTATCCAGCGCATAAAACGGTCCATAATAAAGGCCGCCCGGGACATGTAGCCGGAATCCTCGAGCAGGGAGAGCATGAGAAAGAGAAAAAAGATAACCGGAATAAAGGTCGCCACCGTCTGAATACCCGCGCCGATTCCGTCCGCCAGCAGGGCGATGAGAAAACCAGGGGTGCCGAGGGTCCGCAGCAGCAGACCGAAGCCGTCGACAAAGATTGTGCCGGTAAGAATATCGAAGAAATCGATAAAGGCCCCGCCCAGGGATATGGAGAGCCAGAAGACCAGATACATGGCGACTGCGAAGAGAGGAACCCCGAGAACGGGATTCATGACAACCCTGTCGATCTTTTCGGTCATGCTCTCCCGGGTGATTGTTCTGGTAACAACCTCCCGTACCACACCGCGGATCAGTCCGTAGCGGGCGTTGGCCACCACCACGTCCGGCCGGTCCTTCAGGATGCCCGAAACCCGGAGAATCTCCGCTTCCAGCTCCTCCCGGGTAAACCAGCCCTCCCGCAGTATTTCAGGAGTTACGGTTTCATCCTCTTCCAGGAGTTTAACCGCCGTCCAGCGGGGCCGGGGATGCTCGGGGTCGGCCCTTTTTATCCGCTCCATCATCGAAGCCAGGAGGTCCTCGATCTCGTTGGGATAGCGTACCAGTTTCTGGGGGACCCGGGGAGGTTTCTCCAGGGATGAGCGCACAGCCCGCATGACCTCCGCGGCGGCGTCCGGACGTGTAGCCGAAACCTCCACGGCGGGATACTGAAGATGGGTGCTCAGATGCCCCACGTCCACATTCAGGCCCTGTTCACTGGCCAGGTCGTGCATGTTCAATACCATCAGGCTCGGGATCCCCATCTCCATGAGCTGGGTGGTCAGGTAGAGGTTCCGCTCCAGGTTGGTGGAATCCAGGATATTCACCGCCAGGTCGTACTCACCGGCAAGCAGAAAGTCCCGGGCCACCCGTTCGTCCTCGGTTTTTGCCGAAAGACCGTAAATACCCGGCAGATCGACAATTCGGAAGCTGTCGTCCCCCTCCCTGCGGTGGCCCTCGACCAGATCCACCGTAACTCCCGGCCAGTTTCCGATCCGCTGGGAACTGCCGGTGAGGGCGTTAAAAAGAGTCGTCTTGCCGCTGTTCGGGTTTCCCACCAGGGCTATCGTATATTTCATTATCTTCCTGTCCCCTTGATTCGGGTTCGTTAATTCTGTTCCTCCGGCGGGTCTTCAGAAGACGAGAGGCTTACGAGTATGTGTCGAACGATACCATGGCCCAGCATGATCTTTGAGGTTTTTACCATAAGCACATGGGGCATCCCCCTGCCGCCGCGGATTACCCGGATCTTCTCGCCGGGGACAACCCCCAGATCGAGCAGACGCTGCCGCATTCCCCTTCCGCCCCGCAGGGATCGTATACGAACCTCTGCTCCGGGAGGAACATCTGCAAGAGAAATGAGCTGATGGTCAGGGTGATTGATACCGGATTCCATAAAATTAGGCCCGCCTATCTTGATTCGGATATGCTATTATCTCTAATCTTGCCATATCTTGTCAATTATCTTTCCCTCCAGTTGATCTTCAGATATACTGAAACTCTCACTTTTATACACGGGAGTATGGAGAAACTTGAGTACCTTTCGTCCGCAGCACACCGTCGATCTGACGGAGCGTAAAACGGAGTCCACAATAAACCTCCAGCGCCGGCGGCTTCTGAGCCTGGACAGCCAGTTAATCGAGCCCGTCACCAGATTTATCCGGGAAGGGCTGGTCATTCTGAATACAGAGCTGCAGATTCTCTTTGCCAACCCCTCATTTATCGCCCTTGCCCAGGCTTCAGGCGAGGAGGAGCTTATCGGAAAGAGGATCGGAGAAGCCATCAACTGCATTAACGCCACCCTCTCTTCCGAAGGTTGCGGCACCTCCAGCGAGTGCTCAGCCTGTATGGTCCTCTCCTCCCTGGTAAACCTGGGGGAACAGCGCCAGGATACCTCCGCAACGGTCTTCAGGAAGGCAAAAGAGGCCCTGCACCTGAAGGTAAGCTCCATCAGGATACACATCCAGGAGGAAGACTACGTCATAAGCGTACTGCGGCCGGTAAACCAGGAGGAGCGCAAGATCTCCCTGGAGAGGATTTTTTATCACGATATCCTGAACTCCGCGGGGGTTTTGAAGGGCCTTATTGAACTCCTGCACGAGAACTATCGTCAGCTTCCCGGCTCGGCGGAAACCGGAGGGAACAGCGAGATGGAGGAACTCTGGAACGCCACAATACTCTCATCGGCCCGTATTGTGGAGGAGATCCAGGCCCAGCGTGACTTTTCGAAGGCCGAACGCAACGAGCTTGCCCTGAACATCTCAGCCATACATACAGCCAGCTTTTTCCGGGAACTGCGGAACTGGTTTACCGCCTACGAACTCTCAGAAGAAGGACAGATCAGGCAGGCCGAAGGTTTTGAGGAACTCGCATTTTCCAGCGATCCGGTCATACTGAGGCGGGTCTTTATAAACCTGATAAAAAACGCCCTGGAGGCGGCCCCCAGGGGATCTGTGGTCGTTATCGATGCCAGGGGGAATCCCGGGGGTGTGACCATAAGCGTCCAGAACCAGGGTGTCATGCCCCGGGAGGTGCAGAGGAGTCTCTTCCGCCAGACCTTCAGTACCAAAGGGTCCGGTCGCGGTTTCGGCAGTTACAGCGTTAAACTGCTTACCGAGCAGTATCTTCAGGGGTCGGTGAGTTTTCTCTCCGATGACGAACACCAGACCATATTCAAGGTTAGACTTCCATGGAAAATCAATTTGTAGTATCCCTGCTGGCCGTACCGGCCCTCTGGAAAATCGGACTCTCCCTGGCCCTGATTCTGGTGGTTCAGAAGTTTTCCCGCTCCCTTCTGGCGGGGGTAATCGCGGGATCGGCCCTGCTGGCCTTCTGGGCGGGACACAGTCCCCAATCTGCCCTGGACATCATGCTGGAGAGTACCTTCACCTTCGACGGCATGATGCTGCTGGCGGTAATCGTGCTGGTTATTCTCCTCTCGAGCCAGATGGCCAACAGCGGCATGATGGCAGAGCTCGTCGCGGCGGTGCAGAAACGCCTCAACCGCCGGGCCTCGGTGGCCCTGCTCCCCGCACTGATCGGGCTTCTGCCCATGCCGGGAGGGGCCCTCTTCTCCGCACCATTAATCGACGACTGCGACCGGGACAAAGCGCTCCCCCCCATGGAAAAAACCCGGGCCAACTACTGGTTCCGCCATATCTGGGAGTTCTGGTGGCCCCTCTACCCGGGAGTGCTTCTGACCATCGAGCTCTCGGGGCTTAAAATCTGGCAGCTCATGGTGGTCATGTTTCCCCTTACCTTGATCTCGGTGCTTTCCGGGTACCTCTTTATCCTGCGCAGGATTCCAAAAGATCATGCCATCCACGTCAGCGAAGAGGGCCACCACGCCGCCGGACAGATTCTTCCCCTCCTGAGTCCGGTACTCATCGTCATAGCCACATATCTTGGCTTTATGCTGCTTCTGCCGGGCACGGAAGTTTTCAGCAAATACCTTCCCATGGTCTGCGGCCTGAGCCTGGCGGTGTTGTTTGTGCAGGTCCGCCGTCCCCTGGACCGGAAAACCTGGAAAACGATGATCCTATCCCGGAGGATCATCTCCATGGTGGCCATTGTGGCGGTAATCCGCATCTACGGAGCCTACATAGAGAGCCCCCTTCCCGACGGCTCCTCCCTGATCGTGCTTCTCCGGAGCGAACTCGCAGCCCAGGGGATTCCCGCAGGACTCCTGATTATCCTGCTGCCCTTTATCGCCGCCCTTACCACCGGCCTTACCATCGGTTTTGTGGGAGCCAGCTTTCCGGTGGTCCTGAGCCTGCTGGGGCCGGAACCGACGGCATTGCAGATAATGCAGATTCTGCCCTTCGCCTACGGAGTCGGATTCATGGGAATGATGCTCTCCCCGGTGCACGTCTGTCTGCTGGTAACAAATAAACACTTCAATACCGGGCTTACCAGCAGTATAAGGGCCCTGATAGCTCCGGTTGCCTTTACGGCCCTGGGCATCATTCTGGTAGGAGGGCTGTGGATGATGGTGTAGGAGGGATGGAATACTAATTCAGCTTCTGTTATATGGTTTGAAAGTCTGATTTAATGAGAAAGCATTTATGATAACATCAGGATTATATGAATCCCTCATCACCCGCATGCTTCAGGAACGTCTGGAAGAGCTTGACGGGTCCTTTTACATAGCAAAACAGTCCGTGGACTCCGCAGAGGCTGCCGGATATTTATCCCGATTTTTATCCCGGATTCTTTTTTTGTCTTTGAATCTCTGCCTGATCATGAAGATCGCCTGCTGACTCAAGTAGATCTTGCCAACGCTTTAGTAAAATGGCTGGCTGAGTATTTAAACAAGGCAGAACTCTCTGAAAATTTACTTGTGTCTCAGGGAGAGATTCTCACAGCTTTGTTTGAAACCCAGAACCCGCTTGCCAAAGATTTGAAAGCATATGTTTCCAGGATTACTCCACAGACCGGCCTGGTTCAAAGCGAGCTGTTTACCGGAAGCAATGCCGGTCTATCCCTTGAATCGGAACTGAAACGTGAAATCCTCTCATCCAATGAAATATGCTGGCTTGTATCCTTTATAAAATGGACAGGGATTCGGATTTTCTCGGATGTGCTTAAAGAGGCTGCGAGCAATGGAACAAAGTTGAGAATAATCACGACTTCATATATGGGAGCAACTGATCAAAAGGCTGTAGACTTTCTTGCGGATCTTCCCAATACGGAAGTGCGTCTGAGTTATAATACCGAAAGGGAACGCCTGCATGCAAAAGCTTATCTGTTTTTGCGAAACACCGGTTTTAATACCGGGTATATCGGTTCTTCAAATCTCTCCCGATCTGCTTTAACAAACGGACTCGAGTGGAATCTTAAGGTTACAACCGGGGAAATTCCACATATTATAGAAAAGTTCAAATCAACCTTTGAAACCTACTGGGTTTCTTCTGATTTTGAACAATACAATAATCAAGATAATTCACATCGCTCGAGGTTGAAAAAGGCGCTTCAATTCGAGCGCGGTGGTGAATCCTTAGACCCGGACGACCCGGTCTTTTTTACCATTGAACCTCACTCATACCAGAAGGATATTCTTGAACAACTGCATGTAGAGCGGACTGTACATAAGCGTTACCGTAACCTTGTGGTGGCTGCAACAGGGACAGGAAAAACGGTTATATCTGCCTTTGATTTTCGATCGTATTACAGGAAGAATCCTTCGGCTCGCCTGCTTTATGTCGCGCATCGCGAAGAAATCCTTCGCCAGGCACGTGCGACATTCAGAGCAGTTCTGGGTCTGCACTCTTTCGGTGAACTATGGGTCGGGAGTCATGAGCCGGATAACTTCAGACAGCTTTTTGTCTCAGTTCAGACTCTAAACAACAGGATTGAAACCCTAAACTTTGATTCCGATTATTATGACTTCATTATCATTGACGAAGTTCATCATATTGCAGCAGAAAGCTATCGGCCCATATTATATCAGTTCCAGCCGGGAGTTTTACTGGGATTAACAGCCACCCCGGAACGCCATGACGGCACGGATATTCTGGAAGATTTCTGTGGAGTTATTGCCGCAGAACTCCGGCTTCCGGAGGCAATCAACCTTCGATATCTTTGCCCTTTTCAATACTTCGGAATCGACGATCCTGTTGATCTGTCAAATGTACAGTGGGTCAGAGGAAGATACTTACCATCAGAGTTGACCAATATTTACATGGCCAATGATCAGCGGGTCGACCATATTCTTCGTTCCATGAAAGATATTCTGGTTAATCTGAAGGCAATTAAGGCGCTGGCATTTTGCGTTTCCCAGGAGCATGCGCAATTCATGGCGGAAAAATTCGTTCTCAATGGAATCAAGGCGGCTGTTTTAACGAGCAGGAATTCACCCGATCGTACCAGGCTTCGCGATCAGCTGGTTCAGGGCAAAATAAATATTCTCTGTGTGGTGGATATATTCAATGAGGGTGTGGACATTCCGGAAATCGATACGGTACTTTTTCTTCGCCCAACGGAAAGTCTTACAATCTTCCTTCAACAGTTGGGCCGGGGGCTTCGCCTGGTTAATGACAAGGAATGTTTAACGGTTCTCGATTTTGTCGGAAATGCCCACGCTGAGTATGACTTTTCCAGAAAATTTCGAGCCCTGGTCGGAAAATCCCATATTTCAATCATCGATGAAGTGGAAGAAGGTTTTCCGCATCTGCCCCTGGGGTGCTCAATCGTTCTACAGAAGCAGGCGAAAGAAATAATACTTCAAAATATCAAAAACGCAATTGTGAATCAGCGTAAAATTATTTCATGGATTCGAAGCTACCCGCTGCATACATCACAGAATCTGACCATCACCAATTTCTTGCGGCTCTTTCCGCAGGTATCAATCGAGGATATCTATAAAAATAAAATTGATGGTGGAGGCGGATGGTCACGCCTCTGCGTCAAGGCCGGATTTACCGAGGATACTCTCAATAAAAAGCTCGAACGGGCGATCTTCCGAGGTATATCAAACCGGCTTCTTCAATGCACTTCACAGTCATATCTATCCTTTGTCAGGAAATTAATCATAAACGGTTCCTGGGATACAACAAATCCCATTGAAAACCAGATGGCTCTGATGGCCCACTATGATTTCTGGCAGAAGCCGGGGAGTGAACTCGGGTTTTCATCTTTACAGGAATCCCTGGGCGCTCTGTTGCAGGATTCCCGCCTGAAGATAGAATGTTTTGATGTAATCAATCATCTTCTCGAGCGCCTGAAAACGGATGAAAAACCTATGATCATTGGATTTCCAACGGCCCTGCATCTCCATTCCCGTTATACCCGGGATGAGATTCTATCGGCCTTTGGAATACACCGGTTTGGGAAGAAAAGCAGCAGCCGTGAAGGCGCAGTAGAAATAAAAACTTTGAATTGCGAACTTCTCTTTGTAACCCTTAAGAAAACGGTAAAAAATTTTTCACCCACCACGCTCTACCACGACTACGCAATCAGTGAAGATCTTTTTCACTGGCAGTCACATAATGCTGCCCGGCCTGACAAAGGGAGAGGATTATCCTATGTTCAGCACCGTATACGTGGGAAAAAAATCATCCTTTTTGTGCGGGAGCAGATTCTGGATGAATACGGCCGGGCTATGGGTTTTATAAATCTTGGACCTGTTAATCTGGAATCCTGTCATGACAGCCGGCCGATGAACATAATCTGGCGTCTGGAAGAACCTCTTCCGCCATATCTCTGGAATGACGCGGCAAAAATGGCGGTGGGATAAGCAACCTGCGTAACGCCACCAGAAATGATTCCCGGTAGAATCTGCTCATCCTATTCTGGTATATGAAATTGAAGAAGATCTGATAAGGATCATTGCCTGCAGTTTTCATTATTAGGTCTGGAACGCCTCTTCCCCCACCCGCAGCTCGAAGATATCCACGTCAATGTAGCGGCCGAACTTGCAGCCCACCTCCCGCAGGGTTCCCACGTGGCGAAAGCCGAAACGCCGGTGAAGGGCAAGGCTCGCGGCGTTGCCTTCGGCTATGCGGGAGATCAGCATATGCAGTCCCTCCCGGCGGGCGATCTCAATAAGCTGCTCCAGCAGACGGCCTCCCAGGCCCCGCTTCTGATGCGCCGGGTCCACATAGATGGAGACCTCCGCCGTGCTGTCGTAGGCTTTTTTTTCCGACCAGCGGGAAAGAGACCCCCAGGCGGCGACATCCCCGGATTCCTCATGAAGGACTGCAAAAACCGGGTGGGAGCCGTCATGGGCTGCCAGCCAGGCGCGGCGCTCTTCCAGGCTTTTTGGTTCGGTGTCGAAGGTGGCGGTGCTTGTCTCCACGGCCTGGTTGTAGATGCGCCGGATTCCCTCCAGGTCGCCCTCTTCAGCGGCGGCGCAGCGGTATCCTGCGGGAAGGCTGATTTCAGATCCCATAGATCAGCCGCAGCTCCTCTGCCATTATCTCGATGCCCCGGCGCACGTCTTCACTGTTCTGGGCGTAGCTTACCCGCAGGCACTGGTCCCGGTGGGGCCAGGGGTCGTCGTTACCGAAAAAGAAGTAGGAGCCGGGAATAACCAGGACGTTTCGTTTTTTCAGGCGCCGGTAGAGTTCGATGCTGCTGACGGGCAGATCCTTGAACCAGAGCCAGAGAAAGATGGACCCTTCGCTCACGTGGATCGAATAGGGAAGCCCGGCAAAGGCTTCGTCCATTAGCTTCATGGTTTCCCGGGATTTTTTCAGGTAGAAGGGCCGCACCACCTCGCTGCTCAGGCGCAGCAGCTCGCCGTTTTCCAGGAGCGGGGCGGTTATCACCTGGCCGATGCTGGAATTGGCCAGGCTCAAAATGGCGTTTACCCCCGACAGGGCCTCGATAATCTCCGCGGAAGCCACGATAATACCGGTGCGGGATGCGGGGAGTCCGATCTTCGAGAGGCTCATGCTTAAGATTATATGCTCGTCCCAGATCAGGTTGGCGTCGGTAAAGATGATATTCGGAAAAGGCGCTCCATAGGCATTGTCCACGATCAGGGGAATCCCCTTCTCCGCGGTCCGCTCAGAAAGCACCGCAAGCTCCTGGTCGGTTATTACGTTTCCCGTGGGATTCGTGGGCCGGGAGACGCAGACCGCCCCGATATCCGGACCGATCTCCAGGTTGTCCAGGTCGGGATGGTATTTGAACCTGTTGCCCGGCAGCTCCTCTATGCGGGGCTTCCGGGCGGTAAAGATGCCCTCCTCAATGGCCTGGTCGGCGTAGCCGATGTACTCAGGCAACAGCGGGAAGAGGATCTTCCTCATCTTCCCGGATTCATCGGTTCCGCCGAACATGTTCAGAAGGCAGAAGAAGGCGCTCTGGCTGCCGTTGGTAATGGCGATGTTTTCAGGGCCGATTTTCCAGCCGTACTCCCGGTTCAGCATCCCCGAAAGGGCCTTGAGAAAGCTCTCCTTTCCCTGGGGAGTGTCGTAATTGGCGACCATGCGCTCGTATTCGCTGCCGTTGGACAGGATATGCTCCATGCGTTCCCGCCAGAGGGCGTTGACCTCAGGAATGTGGGCCGGATTCCCGCCCCCCAGCATATAGACCTTCTCGTCGGTCTGCAGGGCTTCGCCCATGTCCTTCATCAATCCCGAAATACCGGATGGAGAGGTAAATTTTGTTCCGAACCTGGATAAAGGGTACTTCATGGCCGTTATCTCCCTTTCTTCATCTGCATGTCGAGGTGTTGCGGCATCCTATCACAATTCCCGCCTTTTGAGTACCGCGGAAGCCCCGGTCAAAACGCTTGACCGTCTTCCCCGGGACGGGTATTTTGCCTGTATGTACAGAGTTTACCCCTTCTCGGCCCTGGTCGGTCAGGAAGACCTTAAAACAGCCCTGCTTCTCTGCGCCGTCGACCCCGGTATCGGGGGGCTCCTTATCCAGGGAGACAAGGGAACAGCCAAGACAACCGCAGTCAGGGGCCTTGCGGCCCTGCTGGAAGAATATAGACCCCTGCCCAGGGAGGAGAGCCTGGTACTGGAGGGCGACATGCCCGGCAGTGTTCCCCTCCGGGGATCCATTCTGACGGAGCTTCCCTTGAACGCCACGGAAGACCGTATAACCGGCTCGATTCACCTGGAGAGTATCCTGAAAGAGGGCACCCGCCGCTTCGAACCGGGTCTTCTGGCCCAGGCCCACGGGGGAATCCTCTACGTTGACGAAGTCAATCTGCTGGAAAGCCATCTTGTGGATATCCTGCTGGATGCAGCTGCCACCGGTATCAACCGGGTGGAACGGGAGGGGATCTCCATAAGCCACCCCTCGCAGTTCATCCTGGTGGGTACCATGAACCCCGAAGAGGGGGACCTGCGACCCCAGTTTCTGGACCGCTTCGGGTTCACCATCTTCATAAGCGGCCTCCATGATCTGGAGGAACGTAAGGAGATCGTCAGCCGACGTCTGGATTTTGACGCCGATCCCGAGGGCTTTTGCGACCGCTGGCTGGAAGACGATGCCCTGACGGCAGAGATGCTCAGGAAAGCCCGCGAGAACCTTACGGACATAGAAGTACCCGAATCCTCCCGTCACCTTATCGCGGAGCTCTGCAGCCGTGCCGGGGTCATGGGACACCGGGCGGACATTACCCTTACCAGGGGAGCCCGCGCCCTGGCGGCCCTGGTGGAGGCTCCCGCAGTTACCGGAAACCACGTAAAAGCCATGGCCCGCTTTGTACTCCCCCACCGGATTCCCCACTCCGGCGTTGAGGGCTTCAAGGACCTGGCGGACAGGACCGAGCAGCTTATCGGCGGTGCAGGCGGCGGGGGAAGCGCGCAGGTCGAGACCGGCAGCTTTGTCCCCGGAGACGACGGTTCCCTGGATGATCCCTACGACAATACCGAGATCCCCGGAGGTGCCGCCGCGGGGAGCCTTGTTTTCGATCACTTTAAAAAAAAACGGCGGACGAGCCCCGGGATACCTCAGGGCTCACCGAAATAAGCCTTCCTGAAAACCTGGAGGTCTTTCACGGTCGCTTTGCCGCCAAGGGACAGCGCATGGAAGAGAGCCCCCGTGGCCGGGGGCGCCAGGTACGGAGCCGGAAGGCCCGGGACCTGAAAGGGGGCATCGCCCTGCGGGATACCATCTACCGGGCGGCCCTGGAGGGGATCAGCGACGCGGCGGGAAAGCTGCATATCGGCCCTGAGTCCCTGCGCGAGGCGGTGCGGGTCGAGCCTTCGGGATTCACGGTCATCTTTACGGTGGATGCCTCGGACTCCATGGGTTCGGTTGAGCGCCTGGCCGCGGCCAAAGGAGCCGCCCTCTACCTCTTGAGCCAGGCCTATGTACGGCGCCTCAAGGTCGGCATGGTTGTCTTTCGGGGAGAATCGGCCTATACGGTCCTGGAACCCACCTCCAGCCTCTCCCTGGTTCGCCGGCAGCTGGCAGCTCTTTCCATCGGCGAAGCCACCCCCCTGGCGGCGGGACTGGTAAAAAGCCGGGAGCTTGCGCTGCAGGTTCTGGACCGGGACGGTTCCGGCACGGCCCTTATCGCGGTCCTTACCGACGGGGAGGCCAACGTACCCCTCACCCGGGGCCGGATGACCCACGAGGAGCTCTACGAAATGGCGCCGTCCCTTGTTCATCCCCGCATCCGGTACCTCTTTCTCGACACATCCCCGGGAGAACCGGGGGCCCTTATCCGCCGCCTTGCAGCTCAGACGGGGGGACGATACCTGCACCTGAACACCGGAGAGAGCGGCGATCTGATCAAGGCCCTCAAAGGGCAGAAAGGCTGAAAGTTTTCCCGGGAAAGCAGTGGCCGCCTTGTACCATCCGGCCCCGCCATGACAGAATGGGAGCATGGACCAGGAACTGCTGCGACAATGGATACTCGAACACGGAGAGGAGCGCTTCGCCCGCTCCGGCGGACCCGGGGGCCAGAACGTCAACAAGCTCAACACCAAGGTGCAGCTTAGAATTCCCCTCGATCAGCTTCCCGGACTGACGGAGGCGGAGATCTCCCGCCTCAGGGAGAGACTGCAGGGGCGAATCGACTCATCCGGGGAGCTCCTGGTACAGGCCCAGGAGAGTCGAAGCCAGATCCGGAACCGGGAGACCGCGGTGGAGCGGGCTCTTTCCCTGATCAGCGGAGCGCTGGTGGTCCGCAAGTCCCGGAAAGCCACCCGTCCCAGCTTTTCCGCCAGGGCCAGGCGGGTGGATAACAAAAAGGCCCGGGGTGCGATAAAGCGACACCGCCGCCCCCCGAAGATGGACGAATAGGGCAGCGCTAAAAACGTGGCATTTTTGTCCTGGGAAATCCCGACAACGCTGCATAGGGCAAAAAGAGTAGTTTTTAGAGGTGCCCAATAATTAATACGAATTTACCGGTATGACCCTTTAACAAGTTCTCGTCTTTTTGTATGATTTGAGTTAACGAACGTTCGGTTACTTGTTTTGATCAACTTTCTGACAACAGACAGATCAGAAAAGAAAAAGTGCAGCGATTAGAATGGAAAAAACAAAAATCCTGTCCGGCGCCTTTACCGTATGGCAGAAAAGCATGTTTACCCGCACCAGTCTCACACCTCTGGCGAGGGAACTGGGGGTAAGCAAAGCGGCCATCTACCGGTATTTTCCCGGAAAAGACAGCATAATCGACACCATGGAAGAGTATTTCGCCGGGAAATACCGCGAGAATACTCCCCGGATGCTTGAGGTCCTGGAAGCAAAATGCCTGAAAGAGGGCATTGAGGGCTATACCCGGGAGCTGATTGCCTTTCTTTCGGGAAATCCGGGCTTTATCCGCTTCTTTATTTCGCGCCTCTATCACCAGTACCGTCGGGAAACCCTGCCGTTCTGGCCGATTATCGAAAAGGAGGCCCTGCTTCTGCAGGAGCGATTTATCGCGACGGGATTTGAAAAAGAGGAAAGCGCCCTGTGCGTCCGGTACTTCTACACCCACGTTCTAAGCTGGGCCCATCTGCTCACCGGAAACGGCCTGAACGAGACCGAGGTCTACGGTTACGTATCGGTAATCGCAACCTCCTTTTTTGAAGGATTCGCTCCCCCCGGTCTTCCGGAGGTCCCCTATAAAACAGTGGAAAAGGAGATCCGGGTTCTCCCCGAGGCCTTCCCGGAGGAGAACAGGATAATAAACTCCCTCCTGGCGGTGGTGGCAAAAGAAGGAATCGAAGGGGCAAGCATCAGCAGGATAGCCGAGGAGGCGGGATACTCAAAAAGCACCCTCTATTCCTACTTCAAGAACAAGAACTCCATGATCCTCAGCATTCTCAAAAACCACGCCGAGGCTGTTGACCGCCTGTACACGCGCTTCTGCAGCGGGGAATATCCGGTAAACGAGACCATCTACCGTCTGATTCTGCTCATCTCACGATATCTTTGCCAGACCCCATCCTTTCTGGTTACCTTGAACTGGCTGCGTTTCCAGAGCCCCCGGTCCGGAAATAATAGTAAAGGGGGAATGGAGAGTCTGCAGGACCGGCTTCCCCGCTTTGTACAGGTCATGAAAAACAGGGAGTGCCGCAGTTTCGGCCTTGCACCGGAAAGACTGATGGGGATTCTATGGTTTCAGCTGATCCGGGAGATCATGGACCTCTATGGAAATTCAGCCCCCGGATCCACACCGCAGGAGAAAACAGTACCCCTGCGCACACTCCAGATACTGTTCTGCGAAGGTCTGGAAGGAATAGAAAGGAGACATCAATGAAAAAGCCCTGCATCCTGGCGGCGTTTACCCTGTTACTTCTGTTTTCAGCACAACTCAGCGCCCAGCTTATGCCGGAAAACCGTAAAGACCTTGACTCCATGATCGGCGAGGAGCTTATGCTCCCGGAAGCCCGGGACTACACCCTAACCGTGGACCAGGCGGTGGAGCTTGCAATGGAGAACAACCTGGGACTCATCAGAGAAAAGGCGGGATTAAAAACCACCAGACGCAGCCGCGACACCGCCTGGAACGTTCTGATACCATCGGCGGACGTATCTTCGACCCTGCGGCGCTTCAGCGAAGCATCGGGCATACCCCCGGCGGAAACCTACGGGAGCCTGGGCGCCAGGCTGAACTTTTCCCTTACCCTCACCCCTCAGCTCTGGTACGCCTTCCGTAAAACGGTAATCGACTACGACCGGGGACTGATGGACCTGGAGCAGACCAGGCAGGATCTGACGGTCAACATCAAAAAGCAGTTCTACGCCCTGCTGACCCAGCAGGAGAACATAAAGATCCTTGAACAGCAGCAGAGGTCTCTGGAAAAACGCTACCGGCAGGCGGACACCAACTACAACTTCGGACTGGTGGATGAGTATACCCGCCTCAGCGCCCTGGTGGCCCTGGAGAACTTCAAACCCCAGGTGGAGATCGCCCGGGACGGGTACGAACAATCCCTCCTGGGTTTCAAACTCAGCCTGGGAGTCAACCTTGATTCAGGACTCACCCTGGACGGGCGCATCGAAGCGGAACCCCGCACCTATGATCCGGATACCCTGATTGGCAGGTACATTCTGGACCGACTGGACATCCGCTCCCTGGTAACAGAGATCCATGGAATTGAAAACACCCGAAAGCTCGCCTCTTCGGGATATCTGCCCAGACTGACCTTCGGATACAGCCTGGACAACTCCTTCAACCTGGACCCCTGGTCGGACCTCTCCTTCGCCGGGGACGACTGGAGCGACAGCCGGACCTTCTCGATGACCCTCTCCATGTCCCTGAGCGAACTGCTGCCGGTTTCCGGAACAACCAACGATGTCAGGGCGGCGGATGACGGCCGGGAAGCCCTGCGGGCGGGCCTGGCCCAGGCCCTGCAGGCCGCGGAGGTGGAAATAATCACAACGGTGCAGACCATCAATAAATCGGTCCAGATGATAAAGGCCAAGGAACTAAACGTGGAACTGGCCCAGCGGGCGTATAACCTGGCGGAAGAGGCCTACAATGCCGGAGGAAAATCCCTGCTGGACGTGGAGGATGCGGAAGACAAACTGCAGGAGGCCCGTTTTGAGCTTCTGCGGGAAAAGGTCAACTACATAAATGGAATCATCGACCTGGAAGCCGCGGTCAACCGCGGTATCAGCGAAATCGAGACTGCAGAATAACAGACTGAAAAAGAACAGAGAAAGGAAAAAACCATGAATAGAAAAAGATACATCCCCACAGGCGGATTAATTGCCCTGATAATTCTCCTTCTCCTTGCATCCTGTCAGGGAAAAGGTCCCGGTGCACAGGGAGCTGCGGAAGAGGAGGAGACCCTCTTTGCCGTCAACGTAACGAAGGCGGTCCAGGGTCAGCTCTACGACTACCTTGAGGTCAACGGCGACATAGTGGCCCAGTCCAGCGTGGATATTTATGCCGACACCAGCGGAAAGCTCTTCCGGCTGAATGTGGCCGTGGGAGACTACGTGTACAAAGACCAGGTAATCGCCGAGGTGGACCCCTCCCGTCCCGGACAGACCTTCGCAACCAGCCCGGTAAAGAGCCCCATTTCCGGAACAATCACCCGGGTCCCCTCGGATATCGGCGCCTCCATAAGCACGGCTGTTCCGGTAGCTACGGTGAGCAAGGTGGACAGCCTGGAGATTAAAACCGGCGTTGCCGAACGCTATATAGCCCGGGTCCGAAAGGGGCAGGAAGCCCTGGTCGAGCTCGAGGCCTACCCGCAGCAGCGCTTCAAAGCCTTCGTAAGCGAGGTGAGCCCGGTGGTGGACCCTGTAACACGAACCCTTGCCGTTACCCTGGCTTTCCGTGATCAGGACCGCCGCATAAAAGCCGGCATGTTCGCCAAGGCGAAGATCATCGTCGAAAACAGGCAGAACGTAATAAAGATTCCCGCTGAATGCATGATTCAGCGCCAGGAGGGCAACACCGTTTTCGTCGTCACTGCTGAGTCAAGGGTCGAAGCGCGGCGGATTGTACCGGGCATTCTGATCGACCAGAAACTCGAAGTAGTGGAAGGTTTACGAGCCGGAGAAACCGTGGTTATCCGCGGACAGACCCTGCTTGAGGATCAGGCAAAGGTTCGTATCATCGACGAGATTCCCGGTCTGGAAGAGGCTGACAGCATTCTTTAAGCCCGGACACACAGAAAGGATTATCCTATGAGCATAACAAAAACCGTGGTCGGCCGCCCCACAACGACGGCCATCATATTCGTACTGCTGATCGCCCTGGGTTTCTACGCCATAAGCGATCTGGCCATCGACCTCTACCCGGACATAGAACCCCCGGTGCTTCTGCTCTTTACCGACTACAGCGGAGCCGGCCCGGAGGAGGTGGAAAAGCGGATAACCCGTCCCCTTGAAGGGGGATTGAGCAACGTGGGCAACATAGAAGAGATAACCTCCACCTCCGCGGAGGGGAACAGCATGATCCAGATCGAGTTTACCTGGGGCACCGATATGGCGGAGGCCGCCAACGATGTCCGGGACAAACTGGAGTTCGTAAAGGACATGCTTCCCGAGGAGGCCTCGACGCCCCAGATATTCAAGTTCGATCCCTCCATGATTCCCATCATGTACCTGAATGTGAGCGGGAACAGAAGTCCCGAAGACCTGCGGGAAATCGCGGAAAAGATCATCCAGCCCCGGCTCGAGCAGGTCGAGGGGGTAGCCCTGGTCAGTGTGGCGGGGGGACGGCAGCGTATAATCCGGGTCGAGGTTCCCCAGAACCGCCTGGAGGCCTACAACCTTACCCTGACCCAGATTCAGGGAATGCTGCAGCAGCAGAACGTCTCCCTTTCCGGCGGTTCCGTGGGGGAGGGAAACATCAACTATCTTGTCAGTACCGCCGGGGATTTTCAGTCCATCAAGCAGATCAGGGATTCGGTTATCGCCTATAAAGCGAAAAGCTCGGGTGCAGCTGCTGCCGCCGGATACAGCCCCACCCAGACAATACGTCTGGGGGACCTCGCCAATGTCTACGACGGATATGCCGATGAAACCAACGCCATCTTTATCAACGGAAAAGACGGGGTTTTTCTCACCGTTCAGAAACAGAGCGGAACCAACTCCGTACGGACCGCAGACAACGTGCTTGAGCGGATAAGGCGCATCAATACCGAGCTGCCCGCGGGGGTACAGATGGCGGTAATCTATGACACAACCAAGATAATCCGGGCGTCCCTGCAGCAGGTTTCCAGTTCCGCCATAACCGGCGGTATTCTGGCCGTGGTGATTCTTCTCCTCTTTCTGCGGAGCTTTCGCACCACCCTGATTATCGGCCTGACCATTCCCATATCCTTTGTCATTACCCTGATGCTCATGTATTTTGCCGGTCTGACCCTGAACATCATGACCCTGTCCGGACTTGCCCTGGGTATCGGCATGCTGGTGGACAACTCCATTGTCATCCTGGAGAACATCTTCCGCTATCGGGAGAAGGGCGCAAAGCTCAAGACCTCCGCGGTAATCGGAACCCGGGAGATGATCAACGCAATCGTCGCCTCCACCCTGACGACAATCTGCGTCTTTGCGCCCCTGGCGATCTTCAAGTCCCAGCTGGCAATGATCGGGGAACTTTTTGCCGGACTCTCCTTCACGGTTGTTATTTCACTGCTCTCTTCCCTGGCTGTGGCCATGTTCCTGGTACCGGTGCTCTCCAGCCACTACCTCCCCATCAGGTCAAATCTGCAGCGTCCCAGAAAAGGTCTCTCCAAGAGAATCGATGATTTTCTTGGCGGCTTTTTCAACGCCCTGGACGAGCTCTACAAGCGAAGCCTGGCCAGGGTGCTGCGGCATAAGCTGCTGACCATACTCCTGGTTGTGCTGATTTTTGCCGGGAGTCTTTCTCTTCTTACGATAGCAAGCTATGAGTTCATGCCCGAAATGGACGATGACTTTATCGAGCTCAGCGTCGAGTTGCCCCTGGGAACGAGGCTGGAGTTAACCAAGGATGTTATGCGCCAGCTCGAAAGCATCGCCCGGGACGAAATCCAGGCCTATTCCAGTCTGATCGTCTCGGCGGGAGAACGGAGTTTCTTTGGATTTCTCGGAAGCCTGCAGACCCACAAGGGGACCCTGAGCATAACCCTTCCGCCCTACCAGGAGCGGGTGGAAACCTCCACCCAGGTGGAACAGATACTCCGCTCCCATTTTAACGAGTTCCCTTCGGCGGTCTTCGAGTTCACCGCCGGCGGACCGGGAGGCGGCGGTACCCCCATCGATGTTCTGGTCAAAACCGACGACATGGAGCTGGGCAGGGAAACCGCCTACCGGATACGGGACCTCATGAAAGAGGAGATCCCGGAGATTACCGAACCGGTGGTATCCCTCCAGGAAGGGCTGCCGGAACTGGACATCGTGATCGACCGCGACCGGGCCTACGAACTGGGTCTTACCATGGCGGCCATCGGTCAGGAGATCCGGGCCAACGTGGAGGGGGTTACGGCATCCCGCTACAACGACGAAGGCAACGAATACGATATCCTGCTTATCCTGCCGGAGGAGGACCGCAACGAAATACCGGACCTGGAAAAGATCTTTGTGGTCAACTCCGCCGGACAGCACATACCCCTGGCAAGTTTCGCTTCCACCACAAAGACCACCGGACCGGTCAGCATTAACAGGGAAAACCAGACCAGGACCATTCACGTGCAGGGGGGTCTGGCACCGGGGGCAAAGCTGCAGGAGGTGGAACTCGGGCTCAGGAGGCTTATTGCCGACAGGATACCGGTAAACGAAAACGTCGTGCTGGAGTACTCCGGAGATTACGCGGAGCTGATGGAATACGGAATGAAATTCGTGGTCATCCTGATCATCTCCATTCTGCTGGTTTTTGGAGTCATGGCGAGCCAGTTTGAATCCTTTCTGGATCCCTTTATCATCTTTTTTACCATCCCCCTGGTACTGGTGGGGGTCATTCTCATATACATCCTGACCGGACAAAGCTTCAGTATCTTTACCGCCGTGGGACTGGTCATGCTGGTGGGAATCGTCGTCAACAACGGGATCGTCCTTGTGGACTACACCAACCTGCTTCGAAAGCGCGGAATGTCCATAACGGAGGCCTGTATCGAAGCAGGAGGAAACCGTCTGCGCCCCATTCTGATGACCAGTCTTACCACCATCCTCGCCCTTGTGCCCATGGCTTTCTTTGCCGGTGAAGGCGCGGAGCTGGTCCAGCCCATTGGAAAAACCGTGGTGGGCGGTCTCTCCGTCGCGACCTTGCTGACCCTCTTCCTGGTCCCGGTACTCTACGCCCTGCTTAACGGCCGAGCGGAAAAACGGGCCCTCAAAAGGAGACAGAAATCGTGAAAAGAATCGAAATTATCGCCAACCGCTCCATAGAAGGTGACCTTCACGACGCCCTGAAAGAGGCGGGAGCGGCACAGCATTACACCAAGATACCTGTCGTTCACGGGGTCGGAAACTCCGGCCCCCGGATGGGGGACCATATCTGGCCGGAGGAGAATTTCATTATGATTGTCTACTGCGAGGATGAGGAGGCGGCGAAAATCCGCTCCGCGGTGGAGAATTTAAAGACCTTCTTTACCCAGGAGGGAATCAAGCTCTTCGAAATGGAGTGGCGATAAACCGGGCTCGTATTTACAGGAACTCCCGGAGCCGGTCCTCGAAGAGGCTCCACTCCCTGCAGCCCCGCAGGACAGTCCAGAACTCCCCTGCCTGTGCAGCATCGTCGCTTCCGTGTTTCAGATACCCGAAGTAGAGCTTCATCTTCCCCAGGATCCATGGAGGGGCGGCTCCGGAGGCAAGAAACTCGTCGGCAAGGCGCCGTAAAAAATGAGCGATCTCCTTCATGGCAAAGGATTCTTTCCTGCCGCTTCTGATCTCCCGCGCCAGTACCGGCCGGCTCAGGAATCCCCGGCCCAGGAGCCATCCGGCGGTTTCCGGAAAACGGGCAGAGATCCCCTGAAAATCTTCGGCAGAATTAATGTCCCCGCTGTAGAACAGGGAATGCCGGCAGCGGGCAAGGAATTCGCCGTAGGCCTCTCTGTCCGGTGTCCCCCGGTACATCTGCCGTCCCGTCCTGGGATGGAGCACTACAAAGTCCAGGGGAAAATCATTCAGAACCTTCAGGACCTCCCGCCACTCATCAGCCTCCTCGAGGCCGAGACGCAATTTGACCGAGAAGGCCGGAAGATCAGGCCGACAGGAGCGGGAGAGAACCTCTTCTATCAGGTGTGGATGGGGCAGAATCCCGGAACCCCGCTTTTTACGGGTAATGTTCGGTATCGGGCAGCCGATGTTCCAGTTTACCTGGGTGTATCCCAGATCGGCGCAGGCCCGGGAGACATGGACTATCCCCTCTGGATCGGCTCCCAGGATCTGCGGAATCAGCGGCCGGGTTCCGTTGACCCCGGGCAGAACGTCCCGCAGGTGATAGTCATAGCGTCTGGCCCCCCGGATGGTCCCGATAAAGGGCGCAATGGCCCCGTCAAGTCCGCCGAACATCTCCATGGCCGCCCTGCGAAAAGCGGCGGTGGTTATGCCTTCCAGAGGAGCGAGAACAAGGAGAGGGGAGCTTCCGGCGGAGGAACCTAGGCGTAACGGCGAAGGATTACCCACAGCGAGGAGAGTACAATCAGGTCAGGAGCCATATTGTGGAGCCAGACAAGGGCATCGGGCTGAAGAAAATCATTGAGAAAATAGTATAGAACGACCCGCAGGGCCCAGAGAACAAAGACGAAGAGAACCGCGAAAAAGAGGGTCCTGTTGCGGATAAGCAGAAAAAGCCCCACCAGCAGAATGGTACCGGAAACGAGTTCCAGGACAGTAATTATAATCGCAACAACGTCATTTCCTATACCCAGAGCACGAAAGACCTTACTTCCCGTTGAAGTGTAGTCCATGAGCCCCAGCAGTCCGGATACTATTAAAAACAGAGAAACCGCGAGCTGCAGAAAAAAGATTCCGTCCACGGATTTTTCCCGATTAGCCATATTATCTCCTATATATGAATGTCTGCTTTTATCATATTCTAGCTGCCCGCGTTGAGCAATACCGGGTAATACCGGACCGTGAAACGTGAGGCCAGCTCCTCGATGGCGAGGGGTTTGTCGAAGAGGTACCCCTGATAGATATTGCAGCCCGCCTCCTGGAGAAACTCGAGCTGGTCCAGGGTTTCCACCCCTTCGGCAACAACGGAAAAACCCAGATCATGGGAGAGCCCGATTATTGCATTGATGATGGTGGATGATTTTCGACTGAAATTCAGGTTTTCCAGAAAAGACTTGTCAATCTTGATGGTCCCCACAGGAAAATCCTTGATTTTTTTCAGGGAAGAGTAGCCTGTTCCAAAATCATCGATGGCAATACTGACCCCCATTTCATTCAACTGCAGCAGTTTTTTCTCCGCCTCGTCCTGGTCCCTCATGATCCCGGTTTCAGTTATTTCCAGTTCAAGAAGGGCGGGATCAAAACCGGTCTTCTCCAGCGCCCGCTGTATGTCCCTCACCAGGTCCGGATGGCCGAACTGAAAGGGTGATAAATTCACCGCCAGAACAGGTTTCTCTTCCCCTTCTCCGGCACAGACACAGCGCTGCCATTCCCTCAGGGCAAGATCCAGTATCTCTCTGCCGAAGGGGATGATAAGTCCGCTGCTCTCGGCCACGGGAATAAACTGATCCGGCGGAATCTGTCCAAGTTCCGGAGAGTTCCAGCGGGCCAGGGCTTCCGCACCGATAATGCGCCCCTTGCGGTCAACCTTCGGCTGAAACAGGGCGTGGAATTCGTTTCCCCCCAGGGCCTGTTCGAACTGACGCTCCAGGGTCCGGCGGGCCTGGATTGAGCTGTGGAGACGGCGGTTATACATCTGGTAGGTGGACTTCCCCCGTTCCTTTGCCATGAAGAGGGCCGTTTCACTGTTCTTGACCAGCATCTCCTCGTTAAAACCGTCGTCCGGATAGACCGCGACACCGATACTGACACTGACCCGGATCCTCTCTCCGAGAATGCCGATCGGCTCCTTGAACACCTCGAGGATCTTCTTGACGATTTCCAGCACATGATCGGTGCGGTTTACATCCGTCACCAGCACTCCGAACTTGTCGCCCTCCAGCCGGGAGACCGAATCGTCCTTGCGGAATGATCTGGAAAGGATCTTCCCGATCTCCACCAGAAGCCTGTCGCCTATCTTGGGCCCGAAAAGGTCATTGACCTCCTTGAAGCGGTCTACCCCGAAACAGAGAACCGCGAAGGTTGTGGACCTGCGCTTTATGTGCCGCAGCTCAAGACCGAGGCGTTCAAAGAACATTCTGCGGTTCGGCAGACGGGTAAGATAGTCGTAGTGTTCATAAAACTGGGCCTTCTCCTCCGCCACCTTCCGGGCGGAGATGTCCCTGAGGGTAACAATGACTCCGGAAATTCGGTGATTGTTCAGCTGGTTATTGCAGTTCGCCTCCATGTGTACCCACTCGTCATCGGTATTCCGCAGGCGAAAATCCAGAATATCGAAGGTGGACATTTCAGTAATCCCGGAAAGGAAGAGGGCGGAGACCCGGTCGATATCCTCGGAATGAATAAAATCCCGAAAGTTCCTGGTGTTCAACGCCTCCGGCCGATACCCAAGGAGGGAGACAACGGCACCCCCGGCATACTCAATTGTCATCGATTCATTGACAACCAGGGTTATCTCCCGGCTCAGCTCAACCATGGCCTTGAGCTTTTCCTCATTACCGAGGAGCCGCTCCTCGTAGCGCTTCCAGTGGGAGATATCAAAGAGGGTAATGACCAGATTACCGGCGTCAAGATAGTTTCCAACCTGCAGCACCAGGTTGCGGTGCAGACCGTTGCGATCGACAATCCGGACTTCGTACTGGTCGGGAACATCCTTGTCCCCGGCGCTGCGTCGTCGATGATAGTAGCGGATCTTCTGCAGGTCTTCCTGGACGACAATATCGTTCCAGTGAACCGTGCGGTTTAAAAACAGTTCGTGGGAATATCCGGTTACTTCAAATACAGACTCGTTGATATATACAAGATCAAGCCGGGCATCCACAACAGCGATGATCACAGCCCTCGACTGCTCCAGAATGCGGCGATAGAATTCTGATGTTTCCCCAAGCTGCGAACTCACGCGATACAATCCTTTATGATACGATTAACGGCATTGTAGCACATAAGATTGAGCCCTCATGCGGGATGTTTTCCCCTGTTTTTGCCCCGGCTCTTTCCCGCCGGCGCCACCAGGCATTTCCCGCCGTAACCGATCAGATCCTTCCTGCCCGCTTTTATCAGGGCCCTTCGCACGAGCTCGGCGTTTTCCCGCCTGTTGAACTGCAGCAGTGCCCGCTGCATCTGTTTTTCATCAGGATCCGAGGGCACGTAAATCTTTTTCATTGTCCTCGGGTCGATCCCGGTATAGTACATGCAGGTGGACACCGTTCCAGGGGTGGGATAATAATCCTGGACCTGCTGGGGAATAAAGCGCTGCTCCTTGAAAAAGAGGGCCAGTTCCACCGCGTCATCCAGGGTGGATCCGGGATGGGAGGAGATAAAATAGGGTACGATGTACTGCTTTTTCCCGAGTTCCGAGTTTATGCTGTCAAAGCGCTTTTTAAAGTCCAGGTAGACCCGGTGCTCCGGTTTCCCCATGGCCGCGAGGACCCGGGACGAGACATGCTCGGGCGCTACCTTGAGCTGGCCGCTTACATGATGTTCGCACAGCTCCCGCAGAAAACGATCGTTCCCTTCGGCCAGCAGATAATCAAAACGGATACCCGAGCGTATAAATACCTTCTTTACCCCCGGGACCCTTCTCAACCTGCCTAAAAGCTGAACATAATCCGAATGGTCCGCATCCAGGGCAGGACAGGGTTCGGGATACAGGCACATCCGGTCGACGCAGGTTCCGCTTTCAAGCTGTTTTTTGCAGGAGGGATGCCGGAAGTTGGCCGTCGGTCCTCCCACGTCGTGAATGTAGCCCTTGAAGCCGGCATGCCGGGTAAGCTCCTCCGCCTCCCTGATAAGGGATTCATGGCTGCGGGACTGGATAATCCGTCCCTGGTGAAAGGTCAGGGCGCAGAAGCTGCAGGAGCCGAAGCAGCCGCGGTTCGAGACCAGGCTGAAGCGAACCTCCTCGATGGCCGGTACGTCCAGGGTGTACATGGGGTGAGGCTCCCTGGCAAAGGGCAGGGAGTAGATCCGGTCGAACTCCTCCCGTTCCAGGGGCCTCTGGGGCGGAAGCTGCAGCACACCGTTACTTCCGTAGGCTTCGTAGAGGGGCTTTGCGCTTACAGGATCGGTATTGCGCATCTGGACGCGGAAACTCTCCGCATAGGCCCTGCGCTCCTTTTTCAGACGGTCATGGGAGGGAAGCACAATCGTCTCTTCCGGCAGAGAATCCTCATCCGCCAGCACAACGGTACCGGGGATGTTCCTGATCTCCCGGATATGTTCCCCCGCGTCCATGCGCCGGGCGATCTCGACGATGCTCCGCTCCGCCATTCCATAGACCAGAAGGTCCGCTTTGGAATCAAGAAGCAGGGAGCGGCGCAGGGAATCGCTCCAGTAATCATAGTGGGCCAGGCGCCTTAAGGAGGCCTCGATACCGCCGATGATGAGGGGCATGCGCTTATAGGCCCGGCGTACCAGGTTGGCGTAGACAATGGAAGCCCGGTCAGGCCTGCGCCCCCCCTCTCCCCCGGGGGAATAGGAGTCGTCCCTGCGGGGCTTTCTGGCCGCCGTATAGTTGGCCACCATGGAATCCAGGTTTCCGGCGCTTACGAGAAATCCCAGGCGGGGACGACCGAACAGGGTCAGGCTTTCCGGAGAACGCCAGTCGGGCTGGGGGATAATCCCCACACGGAAGCCCTCGGCTTCCAGGACACGGCCGATAATAGCCGTTCCAAAAGAGGGGTGATCAACATAGGCGTCGCCGCTTACCAGGATAAAATCGCAGCGGTCCCATCCGCGGTCCGCCATTTCCTGAGCTGTACAGGGCAAAAAAGGTATCATTCAGGGGCAAGTATGACAAAAAAAGAGAGAATTATCCAGAGACGGCCCTAGATCCTTTCCAGTTTCTCCTTTGTATGTTCGTCTCTGACATCCCCGGTATTCAGTGTTCCTGCAGGTTCAAACATCATGATACAGGCTTCGGAATCCGCGTGAGGACGATGAAGAACCCCCCGGGGCACAACGATCAGATCTCCCTCTCCAAGGGGCACCTGCCGATCTTCGAAATCCATTCGGATGGTCCCCTGGACCACGAGGAAGAGCTCGTCCGTCTCCTCGTGCCGGTGCATGGGAAAATCCCCTTCGATCCGGGCTATCTTTACCTGGTACTCATTAACCTGGGCAATTATCCTGGGATCCCATTGTTCGGTGAACAGACTGAATTTTTGCTGAAGATTGATTCTATCCATATCCTTTCCTTTTACCTTTCAGTATACCCCTGTGCTGACAGACACAGGAGATTGAGGGGATAATTATACTCCGGGATTTGCCAAATGATAACAAATAGGTACATTATAGAAACATAGGAAGTTAACCATATACGGAGGAATTGGTATGAATGAATCTTTGCACGCCTACATGCGAGTCGGCATCATACACTTTATGGCCTATCCTGAGGCCGGAAGCGGCAACGGACCGATTGACGAGTCCCTGCGCAAAGTCCTCACGGACGACTACTTTGATGCTGTGGAGATCACCTGGATCAAGGACAGGGAGGTTCGGGACCGGGCCAGACAGATGATCCAGTCCGCCCACATTTCCGTCGCTTTCGGAGCCCAGCCCATGCTCCTGTCCCAGAAGCAGAACGTCAACTCTCTGGACGAGGGAGAACGGAAAAAAGCGGTGGACACCGTTAAAGCCGCCATCGATGAAGCCTACGAGATGGGCGCCGAGGGAACCGCTTTCCTGAGCGGGAAATACGAAGAGGCCGGCAAGGAAGAGGCCTTCCAGGCTCTCCTGAAATCCACCAGGGAAATCTGCGCCTACGCCAAATCAAAGGGAAACATGAAAATTGTCCACGAGGTATTCGATTACGATATCGACAAGGCAAGCCTGATCGGTCCCGCCTCTCTGGCAAAACGATACGCCGAGGAGATAAAAAAGGAGTACGATAATTTCGGACTCATGGTGGACCTGAGCCACATACCCCTGCTCCACGAAAGCATCAAGGAATCCCTGCTTCCCATCAAGGAGCACCTGGTTCATGCCCACATGGGGAACTGCGTCATGAAGGATCCTTCCATGCCCGCCTACGGAGACCAGCATCCCCGCTTCGGCTTTCCCAACAGTGAAAACGATGTACAGGAGCTGACGGAGTACCTGCAGGCCCTCAAGGATATGGGTTTTCTGAACAAGGAGAAACCGCCGATCCTGAGCTTCGAGGTCAAACCCACCGCCGGAGAAGACCCCGATGTAGTCCTGGCCGGTTCCAAGCGCGTCCTGAACAGGGCCTGGACGATGGTGAAATAGAATTCAAACCGGGTGTATCCATTTCGCCGATACACCCGGTTTTTATACACAATAAGCCATTGTTCCAGATAGGATTTTTCGTTTCTCAAAAAACCAAAACTTTTCCTTGACAACAACTAAAACCACCTTTACAGTATTTTTACGGCTTATCATTGGTATACAAAATGTTTTTTATATACATGATTCCAATTATGCCTGATTGTATACACACATCATTCTAACTTTCAGGTTACGGAGCAGGTACCGGCATTATGAACAAGAACCAGATAATTGAGGACATTAAAAAAAAGATTCGCAACGAAGAACTCCTCCCCGGTGCATACCTGATCGAACGTGACTTGTGCGAGCATTACGGCGTCAGCAGGACCCCCATGCGGGAGATCCTCTTCAACCTGGTCAATACAGGGCTTGTTGTACAGCAGCGGGGAAAGGGCTTTTCCGTACGCAAGCTGGACATAAAGCAGCTGTTCGAAATCTTCGAAGCCCGGGAGAGCATCGAGGCCATGGCGGCCAAGCTCTGCTGTCAAAAGGCCAGCAAGGCCGACCATCAGGAACTCAGAAACATCAGGGACCAGCTGGAGGCTATTGATGCCAATGCCCATGCCGACGAAGGCGTAAAGCTCGGCCGGGCCATGCACAGAAAGATAATCGAAACTGCAGGGAACTCTCTGTTGTCGGAGTTTCATGAAAAGCTCAACAACATGGTAACCCTTACCGCCAATATGACCCAGAAAATCTCAGGCATCGAGGTGGATTCCCGGACCTATCATATCTACATCATCAACGCCATTCTCGAAGGCAACGAGGAAATGAGCGAGCAGTATATGCGGGAGCACATCATCATGACCTGTCAGCATCTGCTTCACTCGTTGTATCCGAATTACAGCGGATTACCGGTGGGAACCGGTTCAAATTAGGTTGCTTCCCGGTTTCCGGGTAAAAAAATACATGTTCCTATTAGGAGGGATATTATGAAAGCCATGAAAACACTCATGCAGATCGTCCTTGTTCTGCTCCTTGCATCCACACTGATCTATGCTGAAGGCTCCAAGGAGAGCGCCGGCGGCAGTGCGGACAAGACTTACGAAATGTCGATTTCCTACGGCGGAGCTTCCGGCGGAGAAGACGATATTTCCGCAAAGGAGTTCAAGAAGAGAATCGAAGAGAAATCCAACGGCAGAATCGAAGTTAAACTCTACGGCAACGAACAGCTGGGAAAAGAGGTTGATATCGTCAACATGCTCGAGCTCGGCAACGTAGATATGGCCATTATGGGAACCACGGTTCACCAGCAGGCCGCACCGGAATACAACATCTGGAGTGCCTACTACATCTTCAAGAACAGCGATGAGGTTATGCACGTCCTGAACGGATCCATCGGTGACCGTGTCGAGAAGGCCATGCTCGACAACAAGGGCATCCGGATCATAGGCTACGGACTCAGGGGGCCCCGGCACCTGACTTCTCTCCGGCCCATTCGCAAAGCCTCCGAGGTTCAGGGTCTCAAGATCAGAATTCCCCTCCAGCCCATCTATGTAGAAAGCTGGAAGGCCCTCGGCGCCCAGCCCCAGGCAATCGCTTACGGCGAGCTCTACATGGCCCTGCGCCAGGGTATCGTTGAAGCCCAGGAGAACCCCCTTGCCTATATCTACGCTCCCCACTTTGACGAAGTCCAGGATTACGTAAACCAGACCGCTCACCAGCGGGCCTTCTTTACCTACGTTGTCAGCGAAAAGTTTTTCCAGAAACTCCCCGCCGATCTTCAGGAGCTTGTACTCGAAGAAGGCGAAGGAATTACCCAGTTCCACAACGATCTGCTGGCTGCCGGAGAAGAAGACTACAAGAAAAAGCTGCAGGAGAAGGGCATGGAATTCATCGAGGTGGATGTAGATTCCTTCCAGCAGGCCCTCAAGGATATTCCCAACCAGTTTGCCGACAGCTGGGTAGACGGACTTTACGACGACATCAAGGCTGAAATCGCCAACATGTAAGCGTTGTTTCACATCCTTTTGTTTATGCACAAGCTGCCGTCCAGGACGGCAGCTTTCTTTGTAGAAGACAAAGCTTTATAAAGGTAAAGCTTTTCAATCGAACTGATGAAATGAGGTTTCACAAGAAACATGGAAAAGAAACTTGTTCGTATCCTCGAGACCATCTGCGGAGCATTTCTTGTGGCCATGGTGGCACTGCTCTTTGCACAGGTTGGAACTCGATACATTCTCCAGGGGTCTTTGCTCTGGGCCGGAGAAATCGCCGTATGGTTCTTTGTCTGGATAACCTATCTGGGAGCGGTAATTCTCTACATCAACAAGAAACATATTATCGTTGATATCCTGACCACCTTTTTACCGGAAAAAGTAAACAAGACGATCGAGATGATTTCTTCGGTTATTATTCTCATTTTTCTGTTGATAGTATTTAAAGAATCGATTCCGGTTGTAATCTCCTATTCAAAGCAGACAGCAACCTCTATTGCACTGTCAAAAAAGTACCTCTTTTCTTCCCTTACCGTTTCTACCGGTTTGATGATTCTTTACACAATCTACTCATTCATCCGAAAGCTCAGGAGGCGTTAGTATGCTTACGGTTGTATTAATAACAATGCTTTTGGGCTTTCTCCTGGGGATTCCCGTCGCCATTACCCTTGGCCTGGCAACCTTGTCGTACTTTTTCATGAATCCCGGACTGCCCATGGTTAACATTCCCCTGCGATTTGTAACCGGAGCAGAATCATACACCCTTATGGCGATTCCCCTGTACATGCTTGCGGGGAACATCATGAACAGCACCGGGGTAACCGACAAGATCTTTCGTTTTACCCGTGCCCTCGTCGGCCATTACACCGGCGGAACCGCCCAGGTGAATATTCTCGCCAGCTTTATCTTCTCAGGAATGTCCGGCTCCGCCCTGGCGGACGCCAGCGGCGTGGGAAAGGTACTCATCAAGGCCATGGTCGATGAAGGCTACGATGTCGAGTTCAGTGCGGCGGTAACCGGAGCCTCGGCAACCATCGGACCGGTATTTCCCCCCAGCATTCCCATGGTACTGATCGGCGGTGTAGCGGGAATCTCCGTTGGAAAACTCTTTATCGGAGGAATCATTCCTGGAATCATGCTGGCCATTTACATGATGGTTCTGGTCTATTTTATCTCCAAGAAACGGAACTACCCCAAAAGAAGCAAGGCCAGTCTTCCCGAGCTCGGCAAGGAGTTCTGGGGCGCCTTACCTGCCCTGTCCACACCGGTTGTAATCCTGGGAGGGATTCTCGGCGGATTATTTACCCCCACCGAAGCCGGCGTCGTCGCGGTCTTCTACGCCCTGGTAATCGGCATATTCGTTTACAAACAGCGGGATTTCGGAAAGATTTTTCAGATGTTCGTTGATACGGCCAAGGGAACGGCCAGCATCATGTTCATAGTCGGGGCGGCCTACTCCCTGGCCTGGGTTTTCTCGAAAGAGCAGGTGGGAATTCTTCTTACCGATGGCATTACCGCCCTTTCGTCGAATCCTACGGTTGTGCTGATCCTGATACTTCTGGGATTCCTTGCAGCGGGCTGTGTACTGAATCCATCGGCAAATATCATCATCTTTGTTCCCATGCTGATGCCCCTGGTAATGAGCGTAGGAATCGACCTTGTACACTTCGGTGTACTGGCAACCCTGGTTCTGATGATCGGACTGGTAACGCCGCCTCTGGGCCTGAGTATGTTTATCATATGCGAAATAACAGGCTTAACAACGATGCAGTTTACAAAGGGAATGCTGATCTTTTTTGTAGCTCTGCTGGCAGTTGTAGTCACCATGGTATTTGTTCCGGCAACCATCACCTGGCTGCCCCAGGTTATCATAGGCGGGTAGAAAGCTCGTCAACGACGGGTAAGGGCCGGTTTCCGCCGGCCTTTACTCTATCTTTTTAAAAACCTTATCGTCCTTGTCGTAGTTAAAAATCTCTCCGGTCTCTATCAGGTAGTACCAGCCCAGAATATTGATCTCCTGTTTATCGTAGCGCTCACGGATATACGGGTAGCTCAGCAGATGGTTCATCTGTTCGACGATATTGAGCTGTTCGGTAACCCACTCACGTTTTACCGCATCTTTCATCAACTCAGGATCCTTTTCGATTTTTTCCCGGACCGGTCGTGCCAGCTCCAGCCACTTTTTCGTGTGGGGAGTGTTGGCAAGCTCTTCTTCGCTCATATAGAGGGCATTGCAGCCCCCGCAGTTGGAATGACCGCAGACAATAATATTCTCCACATTCAGCATCTTGACCGCATACTCCACCGCAGAGGTTGTCGAAAGATACTCCTCGGAAGCCCGGTAAAAGGGGACCACATTGGCGATATTCCTGATAATAAAAAGCTCTCCTGGCAGAGTCTTGGTTATCAGATGCGGGACAACCCTGGAATCGGAACACCCGATAAACAGAGAATGGGGGGACTGCTTCTTGCCGAGCTTCTCGAAAAGCTCCCGGAAATGGGTAAAATCCTGAGATGAAAACTCCTTTACACCTTCGAACAGATAATCCATACCAAATCTCCCACTATTCCAAGGGTCCTCTGAGAATGACCGCTTTCAGATCTACCCGTATAGTATAGCATCAGGGCGAAAAAAAACCGGCGAAGACAATGTCCGCCGGTTTCATACTAGATAGACAGAGGCCGATGGGCTTAGCGCTTGACTGCGTTCAGACCGCCATTGATCTTCAGTTCGTTGCCTCTGAAATCCACCTGCAGGGATCCATCCCAATAGAACATGGAGGCAGGATCCGCGCCGTCGGAAACGATGTTACCGGTCTTTTTATCGCTTCCGGGAATTGTCTTGCCGCCGGCTACTCCGGTACTCCAGACTTTGTCCCAGTCGACGCCGTTGGCCTGGCCGTTGCGGGAGAAATCGGTGGAAATCACCTGAGGATTATTTCCGGAAATAAAGCCGATGCTCCGTTTCTGGAAGGTTCCGTTCGGCAGATTGATCCGTCCGCTGCTGTCAGTGACCAGCCTGTAAGCAGTTCCACGATGAACATACTGAATGGTAATAACGCCGCTCCTGTCTTTATCAACAGTCAGGTTATCGATTTTAGGCTGAGCTGATTCGGCAACGGCAAAAAGAAAAAGCCCCCGGAGTGTATCGGGAAGAGCATTTCTTCCTTTTACGTCATAACGATAGGGCTGAAACTTTTCTGTGGACGTCTGGACAGATGCACCGGTTCTGCCGTCGAAATGGTCTTTTTCAACAGCCATGTAGCGGATAGGTCCGGTAAAGGTCAGGTAGTTTGTGCGAGCGGTACCAGTGATATCATACTGATATTCAATGGTCAGATCCTGAGCAGTTACAGCCCCGCCGAGCAGTGCGAAGACAGTAATAAGCGCAAGAATAACGAGATAATTCCTTTTCATTTGCTCCTCCATAATTACCCAAAAAGGTAATTCATAGTAATTTACTCTATTATCGTTCTATTTATATCGTTTCGTCAATATATTAGCTATAACTAATACTGATTATCATTATGTATTTTGTCAGATATGTAATAGCGGCAGGAGATAAAACAGGGGGAGTGCAGCCCGTCAGGAGTCAGTTTTCAGCCATTTATACAGTACAAGGGCATCAACATAGCCCAGAACGGGATGCTTAAACGCCTTCGGTAGCCTGCCCACGGTCGTGAAACCAAGTTTTGTCCAGAGCTTTACGGCAGCGGTGTTGCTGGAGGCGACAAAATTAAACTGCATTGCAAGAAAACCCAGATCCTGAGCGAGCGTCTGGGAATGACGGCACATAAAGGTGGCAATGCCCTGGCCTCTGGCCCGGGACGCCACCATATAACCGCAGTTGCAGACATGAGCGCCTGGCCCATGGTGATTCGGTTTTATATAGTACGTCCCGAGAATTTCTCCGTTCTTCTCCAGCACAAAGGTTTTCAAAGGGGCCCTCATCCAGAGCTCTTCAGCCTCAGATCTTTCGGTATCCGGCTCATAGCCGTAGGTTTCTCCTGCGGACACAACCTCGTGAAAGATGGGCCATATAGCCTGAAAATCCTCTTTTTTCGCTTCACGTATTCTGTATTCCATTAACGTACCTCATATTCAAGAAGAATCATGCCGCCGGGATAGACGCTCTGCCCGGTTAAAGTCAGCCTTCTGTACACTGCAGGGGATGGAAGAAACGGAACACCACCGCCTAAAAGCACCGGAATAATTGCTGGCTCGACGGTGTCCACAAGATTCCAGGTCAGAAGCTGAGAGAACAGCTCTCCGCCTCCGTAAAGCCAGATATCACGACCGGGCTGTCCGCGCAACTCCTTCACCCGACGCTCCAGATCCTTGCTTACAATTTCAACCTCCGGGTGATCCTGCTGTCTGAGCTTTCGTGAAGCAACAAGCACCTGTTTTCCGCGGAAACTCTCTCCGGCTGCACTGACAATTTCGTATGTACGTCGCCCCATCAGCAGGGTATCGAACTGTTCATAGAGCGCATCAAAATCAAATTCAGGCTCCGGCGTTATCCAGTCATAATTGTCCTCCGGCCCTGCAATATATCCGTCGAGACTGCAAGCTACCTGATAGCGGATCTTCCTCATCTGTGGATAAGCTTCTTGACGTGGAGACTGTTCATGCCCTCTCGACATACTCTTTTAATCTCCCGTTCATGAGCTCAAATCCGTTTCGCGTATTGTGGTCCAGCATTTTTCTGAATAAGGGGACCAGAATTCCCCGGAAAATCTCCTTCTGTAAAAACGTAGTCGTTCCATCATCATTCTGAATCAGCTCAAAGGAATGTTCGCCGTCAAATAATCCTTTAAAAAACAGATGTCCAATCCACCTCAATTCCCTGTTCGGCTTAAATGTCATTACTTCCGGTTTGATTGTCATCGGATTCATACCGGGCTGATGTAAAACTACAGTTATCTTCTGACCGGCTTGAACATTGCCGGATACGGACCTGATGAAGGGATTCCAGGAGGGGTAATTCGCAAAATCAGAGAATACCTTCCATACTTTTTCTGCATCGGCCTTAATGGTTACTTCTGTGCTTAACTCTTTCATCTTTTACACTCTTTTCACTGCAGTCTTAATTCCTTCATAATCTTTTCAATATCGTTCTATCTGAAGCCCTCCGTCAACAGATTATAAAGAACTACTGTTGAGCGCAATCGCAGATCCAGTCAGGATTAAGAGGAAAGAAGTAATAAGTCATCCGGGAGATCTCCCCTAAGTTCACCATACAGAAGAACCTTGTTGCCGGGGACATGCAGGAATACCTATCTTAGTACTTACAAAGGAAGGATACCCATGGCAGAGACCAGACGAACCGCTCTAATAACCGGTGCATCTTCGGGGATGGGAAAAGAGACAGCCCTTGCCCTGATTCAGGCAGGTTATGATGTTTACGGCGCAGCGAGGCGCATTAACCAGATGGCCGATATAGTGACCGCCGGCGGGCACAGCCTGGAACTGGATATTACGGATGAGAAGTCGATAGTCTCTGCTGTTACATATATAGAAGAGGCGGCAGGAGGCATAGATATCCTGATAAACAATGCAGGGTATGGCTGCTATGGTGCCGTAGAGGATGTTCCTCTGGCAGAGGCGCGGCGTCAGTTCGAGGTCAATCTTTTCGGGCTGGCGCATATTACCCGCCTTGTGCTTCCGGGGATGAGAAAAAGGGGATATGGAAAGATCGTCAATATCTCCTCCATCGGTGGAAAAATCTATATGCCCATGGGAGCCTGGTATCATGCGTCGAAGCATGCGGTGGAAGGTTTCTCCGATGCCCTGCGGTTTGAAGCACGGCCTTTCGGCATCGATGTAATTATTATTGAACCTGGATTAATTCAAACCCACTGGAGCGGTATTGCCACAGATAACATGCTCACATATTCGGGCGGCACAGCTTACGACTCAGCAGCGCGAAAAACAACTGAAATGTTCCGGGGCCTCGAAGGCTCTGATCCCCGCACAGTCGCCAGGATCATCCTAAAGGCCATCTCGGCCAGAAAGCCCCGAAGCCGTTATGCCGTGGGAAAATACGCCCGTCCGTTGCTTACACTGCGCAAAATCCTGCCGGACAGAACCTACGACTGGCTGTTGCGAAAAAGAATAGGAAAATAGGCCCTACTGCAGCTAAGCGTCCCCCATCACTCCTTGGGAGGATCCAGAAGCACACCGCTGCGAGAAACCTCCGGCTCCGTGCACATATTCCGGTTAAAACAACACGGGCGACGTTCGCCTTTTGCCATTTTATCACGTGCCGCATCGATTCGGCGCATACAGGTTTCCCGGTTCTGTGTCGATCTGATCCACCGGATCCAGTCCCAGCGCGCCAGAGTCGTAATGTCCTTCCACAGGGCGAAAACCCCCGGGTCAAGCATCAGCGCCTTCTCCAGATCCTCAGGAACTTCGGGTTCCGGCCAGTCTGTTAACGGTGTAAGCTTCAGCTCGACCGCCTCTCCCGCTTGAATCCCGCAGGAATCCTGCAGGGCTTTATCGACGCTGAGCCAGTGGCTTCCTTTACCGTCCGGCTCAAGCACAGTCCTGAACGAAACATCATTGATGCATGCTTCCACAGAGACAAGCCCTCGGGACGGAAGCTGACTGCTTGCTTCTTTCGCTATCCGCAGAATTGTCCAGACGCCTATTGAAAAAAGGGTCGATCTACAGTGTATAGACTCCGTGTGCCGACCCCTGGTATCGGTACTCATATATAAAATATATAGAGCTTTATATAGAAATAACAGTTTTCTAGTTGAACTTCGTGGTTTTACGAACCGGCCGACTTTTCACGGATTGCTTTTAAACGCTCCGCAAGCTGGGAGAGATGTATTTCCAGATGATCGATATAATCAGTAACCAGAAAAGACAGGCTCAGGTCTCTTCCCTCGTTTTTCCAGCTGTTTTCTTTTTTTGACTCATCCAGGTTTTCAATGATGTGACAAAGCAGCAGGTTAAACTGCTTCCAGAGCTCCAGGAGTTGAGAGTAGGGATATGAATTGTATTTGATTATCTTTATCCAGTTGTAATCATATCCCGGAAAATCAAGGTGACTCACTTCCTGCAATCTGATAAAACGCTGATAATTGTTTGCAGCAGAATCTATCAGGTGTCCGAAGATTTCCTTAACAGACCACGCATCCGGAGATACATTGATCGATGCCGTTGTGTCATCGATTCCGCAGTAGAGTTCATATTGTTCGTCAATATGTTTTCGAAGCCGCAGAGTTTCACTCCTCATATTATTTCCTCTTTAATTCACCTGGTATTCCCATTCTTCAGCCAATATCGCATAGATCAAATCATCTTCCCAATTTCCATCAATTAACAGACTCCTCTTAAACAGTCCTTCCTTCCGAAAGCCAAGACTTTCCAGCAAGGCTATTGAGGCAGTATTTTGGGGATCTGTAGATGCTGTTATCCTGTGTTTTTGCAGAACTTTGAATAAGTAATTTACCACACCGATTACAGATTCCTTACCATACCCCTTTTTCTGATACACCGGATGTATTGTATAACCAATTTCGCATTGACTGTTTTCCGGACCGATAAAGTGTATGCCGATATCCCCTATCATTGTACTATTGTGGAAAATACCCAGCTGAAACCATCTCCCTTCCTCGTTAAAGCCGGTTGTGCTGTTCCTGATAAAATCTTCAATTTCATGTAGTGTTCCCGGCTTGAAGGTTTGAAACAGGAAGATTTCCTCCTTTGTCCGGTATTCAAACATGGCGGAGGCATCAGCGAGAGTTATCGGCTTTATTGTGAGCCTTTCAGTCCTGATCAATATTTTGTTCCCCGGCTTCTGCTCTTTTCCAAAAACCAGGATTGTGTCACAAGCAGCACCTGATAATCTGTATTTCAGAATCTCCTGATAATCATCAGAATAATACCACTCTTTAAAATCCTCTCTGTTTGGGAACTCTATTAGAACAGATTTTGAGTACTTCCAGTTTCCTTCCAGTATTTCAGGTGCAGAATCTACAGCCAAATATTTCCCATTACATCTTGAAAATATATCATCACATTTGTCTAAATATTTTTGATACAGATTCGAATCTGTTATTCTGATTTGGGCAAGGAAATAGACAGCACTCATTTTTCCTCCTTAAAGAAACAACCAGGGTATAGAAATACAATGACCGGATTCTGGATTTACCGGAATGTATTGTTTTATGACTATTCCCACTTTTGAATCTCGATAATATTTCCTTCAGGATCCTTTGCATACACGACGGTAATTTTACCAACTCCGTCAATTTCTGCATCGATTAATCTTCCGACTACGGATCCCCCGTTTTCCAGTAAAAGGTTTAATTTTAGTTCTACATCTTCCACTGCAAAGGCAATATGACCAAAACCTTCTAAGTTTATCTTTTTGCTTGTATTGATAATTTCGTCATTATATTCGAAAATTTCCAACGTCGGTCCGGCGATATCATAGCCTGGAAGAAGCAAATGCATTCCTTTAATGCTTGCATTTGATAAACTGGTTAATCTATCCAGCCATTCACCTGAAAGATCTCTTTGCGGTGGCTTTGGTCTGCAATCAAATACCCGGATATAAAAATCAGCTAGTTTTTTCCAGTTTTTACTTATAATATTTTTATGAGAGAATTTTGTCGCCACATCTTATCCTTCATGCTCTATAAAAGAAGCATTATAATTCATTTTATGTCATCCATATAGGTGTTTTTCATATCTACAGTTAACAGGATAAAAACCTGCTATATATTGTGAGCCATCCTTATTTTTTGTTTTGAAAGAACTCTTCTATTTCCTTGATTATCTCATTTGGTTTATCGATTTGCATCAGATGATTTGATTCAGGGATCGACCTGAACGTGGAATTAGGTAAGATCTCATGCAGACGCTTTCCAATTTCCAATGGTATCCAGTTATCATTTTCCCCCCATAATATTCTAATCATATTCCTTATATTACAAAGTCTATCTTCAATTTCTGCAGTATATTTTTGATCCATCTGAGCTATTTGTCGATAAAAAGCTTTTTTCCCTGATTTTGATAACCACGGCTCAACAAGAAAGTCTATTTCTTTATCTGTCACTTTTTTATAAATTGCATCTCTAATATAGGCTTGAACCATAGCTTTATGAATATAATCGGGTATTTCATTGAATACACCTTCATGTTTGTTAACGTGCTTCACAAATGGTGATCCCCATGGAGACAGGGCGACAACGTCAATAAGCATAATTTTTCTGTAATGACAATTATTTAGAATAATTGATCGAAGAAGTGTCGCTCCTCCAAAATCATGAGCGACAACATCCGGTTTATCAAGTCCCCAAAAAGTCAGAAGTTCAGACAAGACATTATTCTGAATAGCAAGAGAAACATCCTCCGCCTTTTCAGAAAGTCCATAGCCCAACAGATCATATGTGTAGATTTCATGCTTATGCTTTACAGCATCTTTTATTTCGGACCATTCCTTTGAGGAAAATGGAGTACCATGTATCATCAGCAACGGACTTCCATTTCCGCTTATCTCATAATTAATTTCTCCAAATGAAGATTTAAATATCATCTATTCTCCCTTAGCGATATATGGGAAAGAGCATTTCAGATATTGTATTTCATTTTCCTGTTATACAATATACTAAATCTATTCGATAAAAAGTCCTGCTGCCGCACATAGGAAAACTATTATCAAAATAATCCATGTTAGTATGAACAATATGGCGAAAAACCAGTTCTTCTTTAATTGTACCGGCTCCTGACGGGCCTTTTTTCTCGACTCAGCCATAATTTCCTCAGGGATGAGTTTGATTGAAAACGTAATCAATACCGGGATGATTATTAGATCATCCAAATAACCAAGAATTGGAATAAAATCAGGAATAAGGTCAATCGGGCTGAGCGCATAACCAAGAGCGATAATAATCATAACTTTTGGTAACAGTCTTATCTTCGGATTTTGATATGCATAGTAAATCGCTGTAATTTCATTCTTCAGACTATCTGTTCTTGTTTTCATTTCTTCGACAATTTTCATCATTCTTTACATTATTTAGAATACATCACACTTATCCAAATACTTTTGATATTGTGAGTCGTCGGGATCCCGTCCAAAAATGTTCGCAATTTAGATAACTAAAAGGAGCCACCATTTCCTCCGATGGGTTAAGTGACCAAACAAAACCATAAGGAGAGTTAACAGTGGCTCCACGTAACAGTACCAAAGATTTCAAGAACCTTCTATCCCAGTTTATCGGTGAATCTGACCCTCTCTTCGAGATGTTGAAGTGGACAACCGAGCAGCTCATGAAGATTGAGGCTGAAGGCATTGTTGGCGCCGAAAAGGGACAACATTCAGAAAGTCGACGAACGTACTTTTCCGGAACTCGAGTACGACGCTTCGATACGCGATTAGCCCGCATTTCTCACAAACCAGCGAGGACCCTGCATTAAATCAGTATCAGAC